>CAMNJD010000116.1 GCA_946540705.1 uncultured Ruminococcus sp.
CAAGGATAACGGCGTGGGATTTGATGTAAAACAGTCGGCAGATCAGGCAGGAACACATATCGGGCTGCAAAATGTACGCGAGCGTGTTAAGCAGATGTGCGGCGGAACGATGATACTGAACAGTGAGATCGGCGCAGGCACAGAGGTAACGCTGCTGATTCCGCACCGTGCGCAGGCAAAAAAGGAGAGCGCTCATGAAAGCAGTCTGTATAGATGATGAGCCTTTGGCGGTGGAATACACATTGAAGCAATGTGAACAGCTTGCGGAAATCAAAGAGGCAAAGGGCTTCACGGATGCAGATGAGGCACTTAAATGGATTTGCAGCCACCCGACCGATCTTGTCCTGCTGGATATCAATATGCCGGGAACGGACGGCATCACCATCGCGGCGCAAATCAAACAGCATAAGCCCCATACTGCGATCATATTCCTGACGGCATACCGGGACTATGCCTTTGATGCCTATGCGGTGCATCCGGCAGGCTATCTGCTGAAGCCGGTCTCGCTGGAAAAGCTGGCAGCGGAGGTGCGCCATGTGTGCGGAAAGATACCGGATTCCCCGCAGGCGCATATCCAGATCAAAACCTTCGGCTTTTTTGATGTATATGTGGATGGAAAGCCTGTCAGCTTTAAGCTTTCCAAAGCAAAGGAAATCCTTGCGTTTCTGGTCGATAAGCAGGGCTTCGGAATTCGGCGTGCCGAGCTGTTCGCAGCGATATGGGAGGATGCGCTCTATAACCGAAGGATGCAGAAGCAGCTGGATGTTTATATCCGATCGCTGCGGGATACGCTGCACGAATACGGCATTTCAGAAATATTGATTATGGAAAAGGGCATTCTCAGGGTTGATCCGGATACCTTCACCTGCGATGCGTATTTGTTCTATGCCGGAGACAGCAGCACCATCAACGCATATCGCGGAGAATACATGAGCTCGTATTCATGGGCGAGCGTGACAGAGAGCTTTCTTTTCTGGAAGGCGCAGCGCAAGAAGAATCATTCGGTATAAAACAACGGGAGGCTTGCAATGAAAACAGATGTTATCACCGTCACAGACGATTTGCAGGGCATGGACGCTGCAATCGAAGCGGAGGAGAAATTTGCCGCGTATTACGGCATTACCGGCAAGGATGCACTGCATCTGCGCCTGCTGACGGAAGAAATGATCTCCATGATTCACGGTATATTCAGCGACTTTCGCGGGAAATTCTGGCTGGAGAGCGAGCGGACGAAAAAGGGACTGCTCTGCCGGCTCTGCCTCTCCGCCGAAAAGCAGGTCAACAAGGAGCAGGAGACGCATATGCTTTCTGTGGCATCCAGCGGCAAAAACGAAGCCGCAAGGGGCATTGCCGGTAAAATCCGTGAACTGTTCCGGCAGAGCTTACAGGATGCGTCAGAGGATGATACACAGTATCTCGGCCGTATGACCGATGCGTGGATCGGCTCGGGCATGACCGGCGCGATGGATTCCAATTACTGGTCGCTGCAAATGTACCGGCAGAAGGTTTCTGCGAAGAAAACCGAGCAGAAGGAAGAATGGGACGAGCTCGAAAAATCCATCATCGCAAAGCTCGCCGACGAGGTCAAGGTCTGGCTGAAAACAGATGTGACAGAGATTGTCGCGGAGAAGGTGATTCGCCTATGAAAGACGAAGCAACCGTATTCAGCAGCATTCTGAACGGTATGTCAGACGGTGTGCTGGTGATCGAATTTGACGGCAATATCAAGCTGCATAATCCCGCAGCGGCACAGATTCTCGGGCTGCCGGAAACCGCGCTGACCGGGAAAAGCATTGCCGCCCTGATGCAGCAGACAGAGGAAAATGACACGCTGTTTGCGGATTTGCAGGAAGCGGTCAATCAGAAGCAGAAAACCGTCAAAACCGTGCCGTATTTCCGCGGCGATGAAATGTATTATCTGCGCTTTACCGCAGATTTGCTGTGCGGCGAGGGCGAACAGATCGGCATGATCGTGCAGATCACCGACATCACCGAAGCGACCATGCTGTTTATCGCAAACAAGCGCCTTGCAAATCAGGTGACAAACCTCATGCACTCGTTCGTCGAGGTCATGGTCACGGCGATTGAAGAAAAATCCTCGTATAACGCAAACCACACCAAGAGCATGGTGCGATATGCAAAGCGCTATCTGACATGGCTGGAAGAGCAGGGCACGCTGACGCAGTTTACCTCCGAAAATACCGCGCCGCTGCTCATGAGCATCTGGCTGCACGATATCGGAAAGCTGCTTGTGCCGCCGGAAATTATGGATAAGCCGACACGCCTCGGCAGCGCGGAAACCGACATCCGTCACCGCATTGAAATAACGCGGCTGATGCAGCAAATCAAGGCAATGCAAAATCCCGAAAGTGCCGCAGAATATCAATCACAGATGGAGCAGCTCGACAAAGCCGAAGCGCTGATCTTCACCGCAAATACTGCGGGATTCTTGGAGGATTCTGTGATAGAGCAACTCCGTGAAGCCGCGAAAATCTCTTGCTTTGCGGCGGACGGCAGTATGCGCCCGCTGCTCAGCGAAAGCGAGCTGGAAGCAATCACCGTGCAGCGCGGCACGCTGACCGCCGACGAGCGCAGAATCATCGAATCGCATGTGAGCTGGACGGGAAAACTGCTCTCAAAAATGGAGTTTCGCGGCGATTACAAGCCGGTGCCGAAATGGGCGGCCGGACACCATGAGCTGCTGGACGGTTCCGGTTATCCGGAGCATCTTTCGGACGGCGCGATTCCGTGGGAGACAAGGCTGCTTACGATCATTGACGTATACGATGCGCTGACCGCCGAGGACAGACCGTATAAGCCGCCGATGCCGTCGGAGAAAGCATTTGCGATACTCAGCGATATGGCAGAGCACGGCAAAATTGATAAGCAAATATTGGAGAGCTTCCGCGAAAGTGAAGCGTGGAAGCGCGAAACAACCTGAAAGGATGAATGATTATGACCGTCAATCAGAACAAAAACGAAAACAAGCTGACCTATGCCATCGAGGGGAGAATCGATACGAAAACCGCGCCGGAACTGGAAAAGGCACTGGAAGGCGCACTGGAAGGCATCACGGAGCTGGTATTTGATTTCGCAGAGGTTTCGTATATTTCCTCTGCCGGGCTGCGCGTGCTGCTGAAAGCACAGAAGCAGATGAACAAGCAGGGCAAAATGAGAATCCTGCACGCAAACGATGATGTGACGGAAATTTTCGAGGTGACCGGCTTCAACGAGATTCTGACGATTGAGTAAGAGGCAGCGGCATGAAAGCGCTTGATGTTGAAGCACGGGTTGACAATCTGGACGCGGTGCTCGGCTTTGTCGACGAACAGCTCGAAGAAATCGGCTGCCCGCCGAAGATTCAGATGCAGATCGACCTTGCCGTGGAGGAAATCTTTGTCAATATCGCAAATTATGCCTATCAGCCGGAAACCGGAAATGCGGCCGTGTGCGTGGAGACCGATGCAGCGCAGCAGACTGTGACAATCACATTCACGGACCGCGGCATGCCGTATGACCCGCTGGCAAGGGAGGACCCCGATATTACGCAGTCCGTGGAGGAGCGGCAGATCGGCGGGCTGGGCGTGTTCCTTGTCAAGCAGACGATGGACGATGTGCAGTATGAATACAGGGACGGAATGAACATTCTGACCGTCTGCAAAAGGATCGCTGCATGGGAAGGGCAGGCCTGATACGATGAAAAAAGGCATTAGTATCAAAACCAGAGCCGCCCTTGCAGCAGTCATATTCATGTGTATCCTGACGGCGGTCATCGCCGGCATCGGCTATAAGCTTTACCGTGACAGCGTGATGGAAAGCTATCTCACTTATACGGATACGGTGCTGGAATATGCCTACCGCGCGAGCGAAAAATACAGCTTCGGCGATATGATCGCAGCGCGTGACATGCCGGAACAGTATGAACAGTTCCGTTCGGAGCTGAACACGGTCAAGGACAGCTCAAAAATCGAATATCTTTATGCGGTGTATTTTGATGATATCAACGATATGCACAGCCTGCACTACGCAATCAATGCGAAAACGCCGGCGGAATTATCCGCGGAGAAACCGCTGTCAGAGATATACACCTATATGGGCAAGCCCTGCGAGGAGGGCGCGTTTCACGATGATGCCCTGCAAATTCTCTGGAATGCCGTAAAAACCGCCAAGCGCGATTCCGGCACGCTGACAGGTGATTCGGACGGCTACGGTTATATGCTGAACGGGTATCATGTGGTTTTCGACAGCAGTGACAAAGCCGTCGGTCTGATCTGTGTGGAAATAGATATCAGCAGAATCAATATCGAACTCAATCATTATCTGCGCATTATCATACTGACAGCATCCTTATTTGCGGTTATCATCATTCTGGCTTATCTGTTCAATACGCAGCGTTTTCTGACCGGCCCGATTGAAAAAATAGCGGAGAGCAGTGATTCCTTCGTCAGAAAAATGCTGGCGCATGCCGAGCCGGAGGAGCTTAGTTTTGACGAGGTGCAAATTCGCTCAAACGGTGAGCTGCGTGCGCTGGCAGACAATGTGAAAAGCCTTGCCGACAGCGTAGCTTCCTATATGACAAATCTGAAAGCCGCAACATCGGAAAAGGAGCGCATCAGCACGGAGCTTTCGCTTGCAACAAAAATACAGGAATCCATGCTGCCGCATATTTTCCCGCCGTATCCCGACCGGCACGAATTTGACATTTTTGCGACAATGGAGCCCGCAAGAGA
>CAMNJD010000117.1 GCA_946540705.1 uncultured Ruminococcus sp.
GGCGGTGAGATAGGTTTCTGCATCAAGCAGCTCGGTCAGCTTTTCGCGTGTCAGCTTATCACCTGCACGGTCGAGATACGCCTGAACCGCCGCAGCATTGATGACATCGAGATCGTCCGCAGCCTTGCGCAGCTCCTTTGCGTTGCCCATTGCAACAACCCATGCATTGTGGATCATCATGCAGGTGTTCTTCGGCATGATGACCGTGTCGCCCGCCATTGCGATGACGGATGCGATCGAGCAGGCAAAGCCGTCAATGTAGACAGTCTTGTGCGCCTTGTGGCGTTTGAGCTGGTTGTAGATCGCGATGCCCTCCAGCGTAGAGCCGCCGAGGCTGTTGATGTAGATTTTGATTTCCTTTGCATTCTCATACTCTTTGAGCATATCGGAAACATGCTTTGCAGAAGTCTCGGATTCCTTCCACCAGCTATCGCTTTCGACCGTGCTGTAAATGCGGAGTTCGAGCGTATCAGACTGCGCCCGATACTCCATGCTCCAGCCTTTCGGTGTCTGCATTTCCCTCACCTCCTTCCAGTGCATCGGCAATGGTACCGTAATTCTTCGTAAGAAAGCGGACATTGCATTCCGGATCGTCCGATGCATGCGTGCCGAGTGCTCTGCGGATCTCATTGATCGTCCAGCCCGAACCGGTCAGCTTGTCGATGCCTGCGGAATCGGCGATCAGATCATGATGCAGAATGCAGCTCGTGTCAACAGTGATGCAGCAGCCGTCTGCGGCCTCCTGCGGCGTGAACAGCTTGCCGGTCAGCTCTGCGGAGATCATCGCCGCGAGCGGCCTGATGCAGTTTGTCATCATTGCCGCCTGTGAATCCCGGATTCCGGCAGCATCGCCGCGGATGTAGCTCGGCGGAATGCCGAACACCTGTGCCGCCCTGCTGACCGCCTCATCCGCCAGAGTTTTGAGCGAGGTCAGGTCGTTGGTGTAGGTTCCGGCGCTGCCGCCGCTGCTCTGCGGGATATATTCGTACCCGTCAAAGAGCGGCAGCACGGCATTTGCGCTGTCGAAGTAGCTGCGGAAATACTCCGTCTGCAATTTTTTGAACTGCTCCTCGAATTCCGCTCTGCCCTGCGCGACTGCCGAGACCTTGAGGATGCCCTTTTCTCCGCCCGCCTTCTGAAAGCGCTTTGCCGCGGAGGTCATCAGCCGTTCATACTGCATCATGATCTGCTGAAGCCATGCAGCCCGCGCATTGACCGGCGATTGCAGATACAGGACATCCGCCATGCGGTATTGCCCTGAAAGTGCGGCATCCGCACGCTGAACATCCGTAAAGAGATCGCCGTGCAGGGTATCCTCGGTTTTGCTGAAGGATTCTGCGAGAATGCGCTGACCGTCCGGCAGCTCCACGCAGAGCGATTCCCCCGAGAGCAGCAGCCGCGCAGTCAGCTCACGCTTCCACGCCGCCGCATTCTGGTTCCGGTTCGGTCTGACGTTCAGTGCAGTCCATTCGGCTCCGTGCAGCTCCTTCCCGTTGTCGAATACCCGGAACTCACAGCCGGCGATCAGTCCGGAAATCAGATGCACAACGGAAAACAGCGCGAATGCATCGAGCGCCGCCTTTTCTCCGACCGTGCCGTCCCGGTAAGCCGACACATCATACAGTCCGGCTCTCGGCGGCCTGAACATCCGGCCGAGCCAGTCAACAATTTTTCCCGTCGGAATCACTCCCTTCATCCGTATGTCCAGCAGCCCGACGGCAGCGGTGCCCCGGCTGCCTTGTCTGCGTAAGCGTCGAGCACATCCGATACGCATTCCGCTGCGACAAATGCCTTGAATGTATCGGTTTTTCTGCTTTTCGGCTCGATTTTCCCGTATGTGATATTGCCCGCAGCGGAGGTCACGGTTTTCGCGTTGTTTGTCATCCAGCGCATCACCGGCGAATCGCCCCAGACAAAACGATGCCCGACAAAGCCGCTGGTGATCTGCGGAATGCGCCGCATTTCATCCCGCGGGCGGATCAGATGCACGTTTTTGCGGTCTTTATCTGCCGAGAAATTGATCTCCTCCAGCGCCTTTTTCAGCAGCGCATACCGATAATCGTCAATCCCCGCAAGCAGCATCGGCGCATTTCGCTTTGCCGCCTCATTGGCAAGCCAGACACACGGCAGCTCCGGCGGAATCTCGACCGCATCGACAAACGTCACCAGCCCGCGCGCCTCCCATTCACGGAGCGGTGCCTTGATCCGGTTCAGATCAGCAGACTGCGAGCAGACCCATGTATGGGACAGCCAGACGTCACGGTCACCGACGCGCCAGAGCAGCCCCGCACCGAGGAAATCCGTCGTTTTCATGTAGTCGATGCCGATGACGCACGGTCTGCCGATCAGATCAGATTCCGGTATCGGCTGCTCGGTCGCCGCAATCTGCTCCCACGGTGCAACACCGTTTTCAGTGATGCGCGGCGGACGGTTCATGCGCTTCTTGATAAATGCAGTATTCGCAGCCGGATTCCGCAGATACTCAACGTATTCCAGCCGCATTTCCTCCATCAGATTGGGCAGATAGCGCAGCGAAGGATTGGGCTTATGCCACATCTGCTCGTCATGCACTTCCTCGTCATCATCCAGCGCACACAGAAAATAGAGCACGCCATTGTCCGGAAGCTCTCCGAGCAGCACCGCATTTCCGGTCTCGGTCAGATCATCAAGCGGGCCGCCGCGGACATCTCCGTCCGTGGACATGATTGTCCGGCGCGGAAAGCGCTTTTTGCCGAGGCCGGTTGTTGCGACCTCAATCAGCTTGTAGTTCTCATAGGCGTGATACTCGTCAAAATCAGTCTTGCCGGGGCGGCCGCCGTCCTTTGTTTTCGGCGCGGATGTCCTGTACCGGAACTCGGAATTTGTATCCAGATTTGTGATGCGTTCCATGTTCCAGTCAAAATGCTTTTTCATTTTCCGCTTGTTCGCTTCAAGGACATTGTACACATCCTTCCACGATTGCTTTGCCTGATCCTCTGATGTCGCAAAAATGTCGATGTGATATTCCTGTACGCCGTTGGTATCGGTCAGCAGGCAGAAGTCCTCAAAGCCGAGATAGCCGTTTTTCCCCGTGCCGCGTCCGACATAGAGCGCAAGCACCGGAAAACGCAGTGTGCCGTTTTGACGGTAGCAGCAGTTGTGCAGCGCAAAGCAGAACTTCTCCCACGGGAAAAGCCCGAACGGGAAGTATTTTTGGTATGAAAGGTATTCCGCAAGCTGTTCCGTGTCGATGCGGATGTCCTCCGATGCAAACACGCGCTCCACGAAATCGCAGAGCAGGAGCTGCCACTTGCAGACAGGGTATTCTCCTTCACGCACAAGCCGGATATAATCGTCAATTTCTTTACAGCCTGTCATCCGTATCCGCCGCCTGCACCGTGTCGATGCTCAGGCCGAGCTGCCGGAGGATCGCGAGCATTGACTTGTTTGTGTCGCGCAGCTCCTTGATGGATG
>CAMNJD010000118.1 GCA_946540705.1 uncultured Ruminococcus sp.
ATCATTTTTCCGGAGGTCGCGGCGATCGCGGTCGGCGCACTGCTGATGCCGAAGCCCGCATGGCGCACTTGCGCCCTCCGCACCTTTGCTGCGATCGCAGTCTGCGCACTGCTCGGGCTGGGGATTGTCCTGTGGATGCCGGGGGCTGTCTGGCTGCAAATGAGTGCGGCATATCTGATCGCATCGGGACTGTTTCATCTTTCGCGCACGAGCTTTGCACCGATGATCTCGGCGGCGGTTCTGCCGGTGCTCCTTCAGACGAAATCCCCTGTTTATCCCGTGGCTGCGTGCATTCTGACCGCAGCCATTCTCCTGACGCGCCGGGTGCTGATCGGCTGCGCGATTCCGGAACCCGCACCCTTCGAGCCGCTTCCGCGGCCGGATGCGGCCGTCTGGATGCAGGCTGCGGTGCGCTGGGTGATTGCAAGCGCCGTGATCTTCGCGGCACTGAAATGCGGCATCCGGTATGCTGCTGCACCGCCGCTTCTGGTCGCATTTACGGAATTCTGGAAGCCGGAAGCCGTTTCACGCAAGCGCCCGTTCGCGGTGATTGCACTGCTGACGCTCTGTGCGGCGTGTGCTGCCGGGATCCGGTATCTGCTGAGCGTACTGCTGCCGGTTCCGCTCTGGGCCGCTGCTGCCGTGACTGTCCCTGCGGTCCGGTATATCATGCAGCGCATGTCCCTGATGCTCCCGCCTGCTGCGGCATCTGCGATTCTGGCATATTTGATCCCGGAGGCAGCGCTGCTCCGGTTTCCGTTACAGATCATGTGCGGAATCGCTGCACTGACCGGTGCATCGTTCCTGTTTCCCTTGTTTCAGCGTTCCGGCGGAGCCTCCCGTCCGGCAAATTGCTGCAAAAATATGAACAATTTGTAAATTTTTGCGAATGCATCTTGACTTTTCCGCCGTTCTGTGGTATATTGTAATACTTTACTGACGGTAAAGGCAATCACAACCACAGGGAGGGAGCATGATGAATTACGATCAACTGCTGTTTACAGAGCTGCGGCTGCTTGCGGTTTCCTTTGACACTGCGCCGCTGACAGAGGACAGTCTCGTGAAAGCGATGACGGTCAACGCCGAACTGCGCGCACTGGGCTATACGCTTTCCGCAGCCGATATCATTACGCTGGCAAAATCTGCGGATGCGGACGGACTTGCGGAGCGGGTGCGCACGTATATCGGTGACGTCAGTGCGAAGCCGATGTACCCGGATTTTCCGTCGCAGGTCATGGCGCTGGATGAAGCGGTGTTCCGGTTTCATCAGCTCGTCCACTATTTTACGACCTACGGCATCGAGGAGCTGACCGGTGCGCCGGTCACAAGAGGCTGGCTGCCGGACATGCAGGACACCGAAAAAACCGAATCCGATGACACACTGCTGGACGCAAAGGTGCTCGCGCTGATCGGCAGCGGGGAGAAATATCTCAGACCCGCAAAAAAGATCCTTGGCAAGACCGAGCGCATGACCGACAAAGAGCGCATGATGATCGCGGAATGTGCCAAAAACCTCACACCGGAGGCACTTTCCGGCATCACCGTGACATTCAAGCAAAATCTGCTGATCCTGTTTTACACGGTCTTTTCCGCAGACAGCATGGATTCCGCGGAGAAGCTCGCCGCGCTGCGGGCGCTCTGTCAGCACACCGGCGATATCTGGAAATGCATGGACTACACGCTCACGCGCTCAAAGTTCCATTTCCGTACATCGCAGAAGCGCCTGCTTGTCAGGCTGCTGGAGCAGTACCCGCTGCGCGATTTCCGCGATAACCTGATCCTTTCCGGCAAAAAGCGCGAACGCACGCTGGTCATGCTCAATTTCATTGACTACAACACCTATTCCCGCAATCCGGAATTTGCAAAGGCAGTTGCGGAGCTGCGCGCCGGAACCCTGCGTTCGTGGGAATCGGAGGTCAGGGAAATGGTCAGCCGGAGGGCTCCGGAAGCACTGGATGCCTACGCACAGCGCCCGGGCATGATGCTTCGCCATCTGACCTATCTGATGCGGAACGGCTATTCGGTCATGGAGATCTTTGACCGGCTGACGCCGCATGCCGCAGAGATGAAGCCCCAGACGCTCGTCAGCCTTGTCTCGTTCTTCTCGCAGGAGCATGCAGAATGGTCTGAGGCGCGCTATCAGGAGGCCGTGCTTCTGAGGCAAATGCTCCGGTATTTGCTGCAAGCCCGGCTGTCCGCGAATGAGACTGCGCTTTCCCGGAAGAAGGTCTGGCTGAACATGCCCGGCTTTGACCTTGACCGCTCGGCGCTCCGCATCAATGACAAGTCGGCAGAGGGCGGCTATATCCGCTCCGGCCTTGCCTACAGAATCCCGGCGGATGTCCGGTGCATTCGCTTCTTTGTCTACTGGAACGACAAAAAGCGCGTGGATATCGACCTGCACGGTGCAGCGTTCGATCTGCAAAACATGCCGATCAATATCGGCTGGAATGCAAACTTCAAGTCCGGCGAGCTGGTCTTCAGCGGCGATATCACCCACTCCGATGCTGCGGAATACATCGACCTCGACCTCGAAAAGGCAGCAAAATCGCTCCGCAGCGTCACAATGAACATCAACCTGTATGATGGCTATGACACCTTCCGCGAGATCAGCGAGTGCTTTGTCGGCATCATGGCCGTATCAAAAACCGGCGCGGACATCAAGCTCTATGACCCGAAAAACTGCTTCTTTACGCACGTTCTCACCGGAAAATACAGTAGGATGCACTATGGCTATATCGACATTCCGAACCGGATACTCGTCTTTGACGGCACACCCGATCCCTCGGTCAGCTACTACACACAGGCGCCGCGGAATGAAGCGTTCACACTGAACGATTACCTCGGCATCCTGATGCAGTCGCAGGGGGCGTCGTTCGTCGATTCCGCAGAGGAGGCAGACCTCACGCTGGTCATGGGCAAGCCCGCCGCGGAAAACGAAGTGAGCCTGATTGACAGCAATTTCTTCTTAGAGGGTTGACATCCGGCACCATTCGTGATATACTGAATACAAAGCAAGCGTGAGCCTGCACATCACGGCAGCTTCCTTTTACTTACTGAGAGTCCGGCTGCATCCCTGTTCAGGGTTTGCCCTGTTCAGATGCAGCTTCAGTGTGCAGGTTTTGTCTGCTGTCAGATTGCTTGCTGAGCCGATACAGGCGTTGCTGCGGGGTACAGCCCATTGGCTGTACGTGACTTCCTTTTAACCATTCAACATGGAGCGATGAATATTCCCCGCAGTATGCGTGTCACGCGATAGCCTGTATCATTTTCACTGACAAGCGTTCAGGCGCAGCGAAAGCGCGGGAGCGCAGATGACCTCCTTTTATCCTCCATGATCCCAATGGCTCGACTGCCCTGAGTCCGTCATCTGATTGCTTGTCAGCACCGAAACGTACAATACCCCGAAGTGATCTCAGATCGCTTCGGGGTATTCTGCATCTGTGATGCGTTACTGATCTCCGTACAGTGCCGGATACACAAAGCGGTAAATGCGGACAAACAGCCAGATGTAAAATGCGATCACCAACAGCGTTTTCATAAATTCAGCCTCCTGCTTCTTTTGTTTTTCTGGGTATGTAACTTTTTAGGTGGTTGACAAATTCTGGTTAACACAAATATCTTTTCCGCACCCATATCAAAAGTTTCGCTCAAGCCTTTT
>CAMNJD010000119.1 GCA_946540705.1 uncultured Ruminococcus sp.
CGGCTGCTGGAAGCAGGGGCACCGCTAAAATATGTGCAGGAACGCTTAGGGCATAAGGACATCAAGGTCACGCTGGATGTTTATAATCATCTGACGCAAAAGCAGACAGAGCAGGGTAACGAAATCCATGATAAACTATTCAAGTGAAATGCGGTAAATTACGGATGGCTTGTCACCCGTTTGTCACCCTTTGCTGAATTCCGAGTGGTTGCTCATCATCAGCGCAAGCAGTATATGGAATCAGGCAGACTTGATTTTTGGCGAAATTGCGATATTATTTACAAAGAATAAATAAAGCGCAGTAAGCATCAGATTCGATATCAAGGAAAGGGCAACAACCCGATGGTTGGTGCAACTGTTGCTTGTGCAGTTGCTGTTGAGGAAGCTATGAAGTAATATCCCTTTCAAAAAGCATACAGCAAAGAGGAGGAACGACCGTGTTCCTCCTCTTTTTTCGTTCATACGATCATTTCCGCTGCTCATCCTGCTGCGGATCGTCCGACAGCAGCAGCGTGCCGAGCGCGCTGCCGAGGATTGTCAGATAGCCGATATCCTGCGTACTCCATTTGCGGAAGCGCCCGAACAATCCGAATGAGATCAGAACAGCAGGCTTTCCGCTGCGCTCCGTCATACACAGCACCGTGCCAAGCAGATTCTCCCGCACCAGCAGTTGATATACCTCATCGGCAATTCCCTCCAGTGCATTGATATTGTCGATCACGCAGACGCCGTCTGCGGAAAACTGCTGAACAAACGGTTCCTGCACCAGCAGCTCTGCCGAACAAGAGACAGGATGCCCCCAGCTATACTGCGCAGACCAGTCCGGCGCGGCAAACACCTGAATGCCGTCCAGCCCGAACTGCCCGCCGATCCCTGCCAGAAGTCCCGCAATCCCGGGCTTCTCCGGCTCAGTGATCAGCCTGCGGACAAAATCCGACACAAAGCCGGCCCGGCTCTGCGTCGGCGCTGCGGCATACAGATCCGCCAGTGACCGCGCACGGTTCGGCTGCACATCGCCGTGCTTGCGGACATCATATATGACATAGCGGTTGTGTCCCTTTTCGCGGGCAATGTACAGCGCCTTGTCCGCCTGCATGAACAGCTCCTCGTAATCCTTCGCGTCGATCGGATAACAGGCCGCGCCCATGGAGCAGGTCACATGTGCCGCAGCATGACTGCTTTCGCCGCCGTTCTCCCATGCCCACTCAAATTTTGTGCGGATCGCACGGAGAATGCCGCGCAGATCGGTTTCATCGGCGATACCCTCAAGCACCAGCAGGAAAACGCCCCCGCCGATGCGTCCGGCGGTGCCGCGTGTACCGATCTCCGTCTTCAGGATATGCGAGAGCGTGAACAGCACCTCATCGCCGAACATATGACCGTATCGGTCGTTGATCTCCTTGAAGTCATCAACTGTCAGCAGCACCAGGCTCACGATCCCGGCAGGCTGCGCCGCAAGCACGCTCTTTGCATGCGCAGTGATCGCGTTTTTGCCCAGTAGATCGGTCGCGGCATCACGGGTCGCCTCGATCAGCCAGCCCGGCTCCTTGCTTTTGTATTTCGCATGCAGGAAGCCGACCGTGCCGAGCACTGTTTTCCGCCCCGGTGCATCGGAGCGCGTCACACCGCGGAATGCACAGTATTCCATCCGCTGTCCCAGAGAACAGACGCTCGTTTCCAGCTCACACTGGAACCGCGCCGCACCCGATGCGATCTCCGTACAGAGCTTTTCAAATTTCGGCAGGTCATGTTCTTCAACCATGCCTTTTTCGATCGCCTGTGTCTTCCAGTCTGCCAGCCGCATGTCGGTCAGAACGACCTCACGGCAGCAGTCGAATACCAGAAGCTGGATACGCTGCGTCCGGAACGAATACCGGAACGCCATGTCCCGCATCAGATTCAGATAGAACAGATAATCCGTGCGCTCCGCAGCGGTCTGCATCAGCATGCGCTGTGTGCGGAAGGCATCGGTGATCTGAAGCTGAAACTGCCGCTGCTCCCCCTCCCCGCGTGCCGTCAGACCCGCCAGCATCCAGCGCCACTGCGCTGTGCAGCCGCGCATCCGCAGGGTGAGCTGCTCTGTCTGTCCGTCCCGCAGTGCCGAGGCCGTTTGCAGCAGACGTTCCGTATCTGCCTCGTGAACCGTCCGGAGGATCGAATATATGACATCGTCCCCAAAATAGTGAAAATACGCCGCATCTGCGTACAGCATATGAAAATGTGCATCCGTTGTGACCGTGCCGATCATAAAGCTCGCCGGTGCTGCCGAATCCATGAGAATCCCCCGCTTTCGTTGTTTGGCTCAGTTTTATTATATCAAACTTCGCTGTGTCTGTCAATCATGTGGGGGATAAGATTTCACACTGAATTCCGTGTCTTTTGCGCACTGCCCATTGAAATTTCTTTCTGAATGTGTTATAATAATAGAGTATTTACTTTGAAACGGAGGAATCCCCAGTGGCAGATCAGCACATCCGCAATTTCAGCATCATTGCGCACATCGACCACGGCAAATCAACGCTCGCAGACCGTATCCTCGAAAAGACCTGCGCCGTCGCCGTCCGTGATATGGAGGCGCAGCTTCTCGATAATATGGACATCGAACGCGAACGCGGCATCACCATTAAGGCGCGTGCCGTTGCGCTCGACTATACTGCGAAAAACGGTGAGGTCTATCGCTTCAACCTCATTGATACCCCCGGCCATGTGGACTTCAACTATGAAGTGAGCCGGTCACTGGCTGCCTGTGAGGGTGCCATTCTCATCATCGACGCCTCGCAGGGCATCGAGGCGCAGACCCTTGCCAATACATATCTCGCTGTTGAAGCAGATCTTGAGATCCTGCCGGTCATCAACAAGATCGACCTGCCCTCTGCCGAACCCGAGCGCGTTGCGCAGGAGGTCGAGAACGTCATCGGCATCCCCTGCATGGATGCGCCGCGGGTTTCCGCAAAAATGGGAACGAATATCGAGGAAGTGCTGGAACGCATCGTCACCGATATCCCCGCACCGCAGGGCGATGAAAATGCACCGCTTCAGGCTCTGATCTTCGACAGCTACTACGACCCCTACAAGGGCGTGATCATCTATGTCCGCGTCAAGGAGGGCACCGTCAAAACCGGCGACCGCATCCGCCTCATGGCGACCGGAGCGGAGTTCTCGATCGTTGAGGCCGGCGTGATGAGCGCGACCGAACACATCAACCGCGGACAGCTCAAAGCCGGTGAGGTCGGCTATCTCACCGCTTCGATCAAGAGCATCGGCGACACCAGAGTCGGTGACACCGTGACCCTCGCCGACAATCCCTGTCCCGAGCCGCTGCCCGGCTACCGCAAGGTCAGCCCGATGGTGTTCTCGGGCATCTACCCCGCAGACGGCGCACATTACAACGATCTGCGCGATGCACTCGAAAAATTACAGCTCAATGACGCCGCACTGACCTTTGAGCCGGAAACCTCCGTGGCACTGGGCTTCGGCTTCCGCTGCGGCTTCCTCGGTCTGCTGCATATGGAGATCATTCAGGAGCGTCTGGAGCGTGAATATGACCTCGACCTCGTGACAACCGCGCCTTCCGTTATCTACCGCGTCACGCTGACAAACGGTGAGGTCATGATGATCGACAACCCGTCCAATTATCCCAATCCTGCCAATATTGAAAATGCGGAGGAGCCGGTCGTCAAGGCGAGCATTTTAACGCCGAAGGAGTATGTCGGCGGCATCATGGATCTCTGTCAGGAGCGCCGCGGCATATTCAAGGACATGCAGTATCTCGACGATGTGCGCGTGGAAATGCACTACACCCTGCCGCTCAATGAGATCATCTACGATTTCTTTGATGCACTGAAATCGCGCACGAGGGGCTATGCATCGCTGGACTATGAGCTCGCGGGCTACGAGAGCAGCAAGCTGGTCAAGCTCGACTTCATGCTCAACGGCGATATCGTCGATGCACTGTCGTTTATCGTGCATCAGGACAAGGCCTACCCAAGAGCGCGGAAGATCGCGGAAAAGCTGAAGGAAAACATCCCGCGCCAGCTCTTTGAGGTGCCGATTCAGGCGGCGATCGGCGGAAAGATCATCGCCAGAGAGACAGTCAAGGCACTGCGCAAGGACGTCCTCGCAAAATGCTACGGCGGCGATATCACCCGAAAGAAGAAGCTCCTCGAAAAGCAGAAAGAGGGCAAAAAGCGCATGCGTCAGCTCGGTACGGTCGAGGTGCCGTCCGATGCGTTCATGGCCGTGCTGAAATTTGATGAATAAGGAGTACCTGCAATGAAATTCAAATGCCCGCACTGCGGCGGGGAAACCTTTTCCCCCTGGATGAAAATGCGCTGCGGAGGCATGACCTCCTACGGCAAGCCCTGCCCGGAATGCGGCCGCCGCTGCGTCAACGGCAAGGCCTCGCTGATCGCGAACACCGTGCTTTCGCTCATGGGACTCGCCGCGATTCTCTACTGCTACTTTACCTTCCGGAGCTACCGCGATGTGTTCCTCACAGGCGTGATCCCGTTTGTCTCAACGGTCGTCATGCGCGTGCTGTTCAATATGTTTGTCGGGGATCTTGTCCCGGCGATCAAGCGGAAATGACTGCGCCTGCCGGGATCTATGTGCATGTACCGTTCTGCGCGGTGAAATGCCCCTACTGTGATTTTTATTCGCAGCGCTATGACCGGCAGACCGTGCAGGACTATACCGCCGCAATCTGCCGGAATCTCCGTGCGCTGCCGGGCGGACTGCGCGCTGATACGCTGTATTTCGGCGGCGGGACACCCTCGCTGCTCTCCGGTGAACAGCTTTCGCGCATCACGGAGACAGCGCGGGAAACAGTCCGGCTTGCCGATGACGCAGAGATCACACTGGAAGCGAATCCGCTGACCGTGACCGATGCCGCGCTTGCCGCATGGCATGCAGCAGGCATCAACCGGCTCTCACTCGGCGTGCAGTCGATGCAGCATGATGTACTGCGGATTCTCGGGCGGCGGCATACGCCGGAGCAGGCCAGAGCAGCCGTCCTGCGTGCGCAGGATGCGGGCTTTCCCAATCTTTCCGCCGATCTGATGTTCGGGCTGGACATTCAGAGCGCGGACTGCCTCGCAGACGATCTGAACGCACTGACCGCACTGCATATCCCGCATATTTCCGCTTATATGCTGAAAATCGAAGAGCATACGCCCTTTGCGGCGAATCCGCCTGCGCTGAGCGAGGATGACGCACAGGCGGAACGTTATCTGCAAATGCACCGCACGCTGACCGATGCGGGCTATGTGCATTATGAGATCTCGAATTTCGCACGGGAGGGCTTTGAAAGCCGCCACAACTGCAAATACTGGCGGCTGCATCCGTATTACGGGATCGGCCCGGCGGC
>CAMNJD010000120.1 GCA_946540705.1 uncultured Ruminococcus sp.
CGTTGACGAGCCGAGCTTTGCTACGGGCATCTGCATCGTCCGTACAGAAGTCAATTCCTGGCCGGTCGGTGTCATTGTCTCATTCCGCGGCAAGAATTACCGGCTCGCATCACAGGAAATAAACGCGGACAATTTCCGCGGATCCTGGAAGACAAAGCTGGTGCTTGTGGATGAGGATTACCTGGACGAAGACGGAATGGATGGTGGTTAAATGAGACTTGATGATATCATCCAGCAGCCCGGGCAAAAAGAAATGCTTCAGCAAGCATCCGCCATTGGGAGAATTAATGTTTGCCGCCCCGGGAAAGTGGTCCGGTATGACGAAACCACAAAGTGTGTGGACGTGCAGCCGACGGTCCGGGACCTGAATTCAAAAGACACGCCGCCGCTGCTGACGAACGTCCCTGTGATCTTCTTTGGCGGGTTTACCTGCAATATAAGCGTCGGCGATGAATGTGTCGTGATCTTTGCGGACATGAGCACAGACGGCTGGTGGCAGACCGGCGACGTCTCGAACCCGGTCACAGGTCGGCGACACGATCTCTCGGATGGTTTTGCGATTGTTGGTATTCACAGTCTGCCGAACGCCGGGGAAGGCGTTAACCTGGATGAAAAGATAGAAGAGATTTCAGATATTGGCGTTAAGCTATATATTGACGGAAGCACCGGATGCCTGATGCTGCGCAAGTCAGAGGGCGCCGCATATATCGATGAGAACGGATGCATGATCTACGAAAAGGCCGTCGACAATATCAATTTTTATCTCGACAGTGATGGATGTCTCTGGATGGAGGTAGAGTAATGGCACATAATCTTGGCATTGCAACAGCTTACGGATATGCGAAGTCTAAAGGATATACTGGCACTGAGGATGAATTCGCTGCGCTCATGAAGAGCTATGTAGACGTTGCTCAGCGAGCGGAAGCTGCAGCAAGGGAAGCGAATACATATAAAGGGAATGCTGCACAGTCAAAAAGGGACTCTGAAGCGTATGCGGTGGGCACCAGGGATGGTGTCGATGTTCCTGAATCGGATCCGACCTATCACAATAACGCGAAGTATTATGCGGAGCACACAGCAGAAGCCATTGATAGCGCTGCTGGCGAAGTGATTGAGGCGGTAACTGATAAGGTTGCCGCGGCGGAAGAGGCGAAGAACGAAGCGGTGTCCGCCAGGAACGCGGCCGTGACGGCAAAAACGGCAGCTGAGACAGCCGCAACAGCTGCAGCAAGATCTGCAGAAAACGCTGAGAATGATGCGCAAACAGCCGAAACAGCAAAAGCGGCAGCAGTGACGGCAAAAAGCGATGCCGAGACCGCAAAGGCTGCAGCAGAGGCTTCTGCAACAGCGGCGGCAGAGTCTGCGGGAAGCGCTGCTAATGACGCCCAGACAGCCGAGGCTGCAAAAACCGCAGCAGTGGCCGCGAAAGATGATGTTGATGCAGCAAAGACGGCAGCGGAAACGGCAGCGACAGCTGCTGCTGGGTCTGCAGAAAATGCTGCCGAAGATGCGCAGACGGCTGAGGCTGCGAAAACTGCAGCAGTGGAAGCAAAGAGCGATGCGGACACAGCAAAAACAGCGGCGGAAACTGCGGCTACGGCAGCAGCTGGATCTGCAGAGAGCGCGGGGCAGGATGCAACGACTGCTGAAAGCGCAAAAGAGGATGCAATCGCAGCAAAGAATGACGCTGAGGCTGCAAAAACAGCGGCGGAAGCAGCAAGAGACAGCGCATCCGTGAAGATTGAGAATATGACCGTTTCCGCAAATGATCTTCCAGCAGGGTCTCCTGTTACCGTAAGCATTACCGAGGTGGACGGGCATAAACACATCACCTTCGGACTGGTACACGGAGCGAAGGGGGACAAGGGAGACCGCGGAAAGGACTTCCATATCAGCAAAACCTTCGTCAGTATTGCCGCCATGATGGCTTATACCGGTACGGACATCGAAGCGTACGACTTTGCCATGATTGACACGGGCAGTGTTGAGGATGCGGACACCGGAAAGTTGTATTGCTACGAGCCGGAAAACAATCCGAAGTGGAGGTATATCGGCGACCTCTCCGGTGCACAGGGTATTAAGGGTGAAACAGGAACCGGGATTGACCATATTTCCCTGAACGCGGACTATACGCTGACGATTTACTATACCAATGGCACGAGCGATACTACCACAAGCATCCGCGGAGAAAAGGGCGAACGGGGCGAAAAAGGAGAGCCCGGTGACCCGACTGTTATCGCAAGCCAGATTATCGAGTATCAGGAGAGCGAAAGCGGAACCGTGATTCCGACAGGGACGTGGAGTACAACAATCCCTCCTGTTGCGCAGGGGCATTTCCTGTGGACCCGGATTACGCTGACATGGGATGACGCGGGAAACACCCAGACTGTAAGTTACAGTGTGAGCCGGATGGGCATTGACGGGAGCGGCTCTGTGTCTGCTGCGGTCATGAACGGACAAACCATCAATCCGGACGGGAGCGGGGTGCTCGATCTTGGAAACGTG
>CAMNJD010000121.1 GCA_946540705.1 uncultured Ruminococcus sp.
GGCTCTGGAAGCGCGGGGATGCGGTCAAGGCCGGCGACAGAATCTACACGGTCAACCGCGGCAAAGCGGTCGTTGCAGCCGTGATCGGCACCGACCCGCTGGAATCGGGCATCCGCCTGACTGCTGCGCATATCGACTCCCCGCGCCTTGACCTGAAGCAGTGCCCGCTCTATGAGGACGATGAGCTTGCGCTGTTCAAGACGCACTATTACGGCGGCATCAAGAAGTATCAGTGGACAGTTCTGCCGCTGGCGCTGCACGGCGTGATCGTGAAAAAGGACGGCTCGGCCGTCACTGTGACCGTCGGCGAGGACGAGGGGGATCCGATCTTCTGCGTGACCGATCTGCTGCCGCATCTGGCACAGGAGCAGGTCAAGCGGCCGCTGGCGCAGGGCATCAAGGGCGAGGAGCTGAACCTGCTGATCGGTTCGCGGCCGTTCCGCAGCGACGAGGGCAGCGATCTGGTCAAGCTGCGCATCATGCAGATTCTCAATGAAAAATACGGCATCACCGAGGCGGATTTCCTCTCCGCAGAGCTCGAGGCTGTTCCGGCCGGCAAGGCGCGTGACCTCGGCTTTGACCGCAGCATGATCGGCGGCTACGGCCATGACGACCGTGTCTGTGCCTATCCGGCGCTGGCCGCAATGCTGGATACGGAGCATCCGCAGCATACTGCCGTCGTGATCCTCACCGACAAGGAGGAGATCGGCAGCGAGGGCAATACCGGCCTGTGCTCGGCTTATTTCCGCGATTTCATGAAGGATCTCTCTGCGGCATTCGGCACGCAGGCACACACCGTTTTTGCAAATTCACAGTGCCTCTCCGCGGATGTGACCGCAGCGTTTGACCCGACATTCTCCGATGTCAATGACCGCAGAAACTGCGCGTATCTGAATCACGGCGTCTGCATGATGAAGTTCACGGGCGCACGGGGCAAGAGCGGCTCCTCGGACGCATCGGCGGAATTTGTCGGGAAGATGCGCACGCTGTTCGATGAGGCGGGCGTGATCTGGCAGACCGGCGAGCTCGGCAAGGTCGATGCAGGCGGCGGCGGAACCGTTGCGGCCTATCTGGCGAACCTGAATATTGACACGGTCGATCTCGGCGTGCCGGTGCTGTCGATGCATGCGCCGCTGGAGGTCGTCAGCAAGATCGACGTGTATATGTGCTGCGAGGCGATCCGCGCATTCAACGCCTCCTGAGCGGCTTTTCCCGGGGGAGCGCTGATGAAAGTGCCTCCGGCAGACTGAGAAGGAGAGAGCCCTGCGCTGTGTCGGGTTTGCCTGCGGCCGCAAACATGATTCAGCGCAGATTGTCCCAAAAAACGCTGCACGGTCCGGCTCTGCGGATTCCGGGTGCAGATGCACCGCAGTCTGAAAATACAAGATAAATCGTGACTTATGCACAGCATAGGGCAAAGCTGATACGGGCGAAGAATCAGGGATTTTTCGCCCGTTTTTTTTCGCAATTTTCACCCTTGAAATCAGTCCGGAACTGTGCTATAATATGTATGATGCCGCACATGCGACAAAAATATATCATTTCGGGGTGGATTTTTATGAAGCGTAAATTCAAAGCAGCCGCTGCCTGCATGAGCCTGATGCTCGCGGCGCAGGGCATTCCGTTTGCACCGGGCGTGCAGGCGGCAGACGGTGACATTCTCGTCACCGACTTCGAGGACGGCGATGTTTCCGCATTTTCCAAGCGCGGCGATACCGACACCTCCGTGATTGCGGCGACAGATGCAGAGCCGCATTCCGGCAAGAGCTGCATGTCTGTCACAGGGCGCTCGAACGGCTGGAACGGCCCTTCTGTTTCGCTCGAAGCACTCGGCTGTGAGCCGGGCGTTCAGTATGTCGCGACCGCATGGGTCAAGATGGCATGGTACAATACCGTCAACCTCAGCATGCAGTATACCGACGATGAGGGCAAGCAGAACTACAGCAACCTCACCTCGGTCATCTCTGAGGGCGGCTGGGTGCAGATTCCGCCGACCAAATTCAGCTTCTCTGAGGATATGAAGGATGTTTCAATCTATATCGAAGGCAGTGACAAGGCTGATATGTGGGTCGATGATTTCTCTCTCACCTGTGCGCCGGTCTATCCGATTGAGCAGGATATTCCCGGCCTGAAGGACGTTTTCGGGGATTATTTCAAGATCGGCGGTGCCGTTACGGCCGGCGAGCTTGCACCGAAGTCTACCAAGGATCTGATCCTCAAGCACTACAACAGCATCACGCTGGGCAATGAGCTGAAGCCGGAAAATCTACTCGACGAGGCCGCAACAAAGGCCTATCTCGAGGAGACAGGCGACAATACCGTTCCGCAGGTCAAGCTGCGCGGCAATGCCCGCTCGATCCTGAACTTCTGCCGCGACAATCATATTCCGGTGCGCGGCCACGTTCTGGTCTGGTACAGCCAGACACCGCTCTGGTTCTTCACCGAGGACTACACCGCGGAAGGCAAGCTCGTCGATAAGGACACCATGCTCAAGCGCATGGAGAACTACAT
>CAMNJD010000122.1 GCA_946540705.1 uncultured Ruminococcus sp.
TGGCCGTGGGAAAAGGAGGCGAACTGAATGTTCCAGTATGAAAAGGCACTGCAATACCCCGTCAAAATCGCCCGCCCCAACGCCAGACTCGCGAAAATGATTATGTCACAGCTCGGCGGACTGAACACCGATTAGATATAATCCCGGTCACAAATGATAAACGATCTCAATGCGACCGCTTGGCTTCATAAATATGATCTGTTCAACGAAAGTGCGCAGCGTTTGGTTTTTGATGATCTCACTCGCACAGGGGTCGGTAAGTGTTGTCAGGCTCATTTCTACACGCCCTCTGAAAGCGCCGGTATCAGGCTCCGGCTCTGCCTCTGCGAGCTCTGTGCGAAGCGCTGAAAGCCGATCAGCGATACGCCGCTTGTTCTGTCTGTATTCATCCAGTGTGTCGATGCCTGCCTCAAATGCCTCTCTGACACGCTCCAGTTTGCGTTCTTCCTTTTCGATCAGTGCCGGGATCGGTGATTCAGCCGATTTCGGCGCGTTTTGTTTTATCACGCGGGTTTCAAAATCAGGTGCTGCCAGATCTTCGCGGATCTTATCAAGCACGGCAGCATTGATCTTGGGAATGGAGATCGCGTGCGAAACCTTGCACTTGCCTCTGCCGTAGTTGTGGCATTGCAGGTACTGTCCTGTGGATGACATGACCAGCGTGGCACCGCAGTTGTCGCAGCGTACAAGTCCTTTCAGCATGAACTGCACCGGCTGATCGTGCCGGGCATACTTCTTGTACATCTTCTTTGTGTCCGCACGCTTAGCCTGCGCAGCTTCATAGACTGACTGCTCTATAATCGGCTGATGCAGACCGTCCACACACTGATCCTGCTCATGAAAGCGGTCCGAGCGACTGCCGGTTTGACTGCGCCGCAGCTTGCCGATATATACGGGATTTGTCAGGACGTATTCAACGGTGCGGTTTTCCCAGGCGTTGCCGTGACGTGTGGTGATTCCCATGCCGTTGAGCTTGTTTGCGATCGCACGTACCGGCATGTCTGCGAGGTAGTCCGCAAAGATCATCTGCACGATCGGCGCAGCGGTTTCGTCCGGGAAGAAGATCCCGTCCTGCATCCGGTAGCCGAACGGCGGCTGTGAGACGACTCCGCCGCGGGAGAACTTCTCAGACATGCCGCGCCTGACTTCCTCGGCGAGGTTCAGGCTGTAGTATTCGTCCATTGCCTCGATCAGCGCTTCGATCAGGATCGAGGTCTTGTCTTCCGAGAGCTGCTCGGAGATGCTGACGACCTCGATGCCGCATTGCTTGCGCAGCATGGACTTGTAAACGATGCTGTCCTCGCGGTTTCGTGCGAACCGGCTGAATTTCCACAGCAGGATGACGTCAAAGGGCTTCGGCTTCAGCTTGGCGGTGCCGATCATGCGCTGGAACTGCACGCGCTTGTCGGTCTTGCGGCCGCTGATGCCCTCGTCCGCGAAGACGAATTCTTCCGGCAGGATCAGGTCATGTTCCTTCGCATACTTCCGAATCGCTTTGAGCTGACTGTCCGGCGAAAACTCGGTCTGATCCTCGGTCGATACGCGGATATATGCCGCGGCGGTTTTCATGCGAATCACTCCTTATACAGTCAATAATTCGTTTTGTGAATCAGCATTCTCCTTAGTAGGCAGCGGTGCGGATAACACGGCTTCCCATTCAGGCGGTAAGCCCAGATACGAGAGCCGAAGCATGGAAATCGGTTTGTACTCTTGTATCAGTTCTTTCAGATTGCTTAAAAATAAGTTCCATAATGAAGGATTGAAGGGTTCAGTCATACTTTTGATTACAAGTAACACCGGAAATATTTTTATTGGCCTGCCTGGTCCGTGATTGGTATATTTCTCGTAGTCCTTTTTGAGATGCGGCGGGTTTTTCAAAGGCAGGTTATACACACGGTTATAGTGCGCGCACAGGTTTCTGATTTCCAGCAATGCGCGTATCCATCCTTCAAGGTGCTCAGGGCCAATGGAATACTTGTCTGATATTTTCTTTTTGTCCCTATTCTTCATAATTGAATACAAGGATGACAGTTTTCCGAAGGAGAATAGTTCGATGGCAACCCAAATTGGGAAGTGACCGTCATATTTTCGCTGATGGTGTTTCACATACGGCAAATACTGTTGCCGTTTCACTTCTTCTTGGAAAGACTCGATTATGCTCTGATGGATGCTTTTGCCTTGTCCGTCAGTTTTGGCTGTAAAGTTTTGCGGATCCATATACCCTTCAGTACCGTATTCCATAGCGAGATGATATGCAATTTGCGTGCGGAGATGTATTTCGATGTGTTCAATCACATGAAGCAACTGATTTCGGAGCTCACTATCGAAAAGATACAGACAATACAGACTATTCATCGTCACCCCTTCGATGTACTCATCTTGATTATCTTTTTTCTTTAAGCCGATGCCATACGCACTAAGCCTGTAGTAATTCACTCTTTTCAGAATGTTTATAGCATCTTCATCGTTTTCAATTATCAGCTTATGAAATGATCTGAGGCGATCAATTTGATTTTCATAGCTAAGTGGCTGTTTTAAGTCTGCCATTTGTTTTCTCCTATAGAATAGAAAAAGGCCCACCTTGGTACGCAGTACGTTTCCGCCTTATGCGTGGTGGGCTCTGTCAATATTATTATAACCCATCCGCATTAAAATGTCAACTGCTGAAAACTGGAGAGAAATAAAGAAAAATGCAAAAAAATGCTAGAATTGCTCAATAATCAGCTAAAATCGGATGTCAACATTTTGTTGGCAGACTGGGTATGCATGAATCTTTAATAGAAAATTTTTCCGTCCTCCAGATTCTTGCGGTACCAGCAGGCGCGTGCATAGAACAGATCAGAGTGAAGACATTTTCCGGCAGCCGAGCATTCGCGGTATAAATGACAACAGCCGAATCGCTCTGACGGTGTGAAATTCTCTGCACTGTATTGAATCAGCTTACGGAGCTGATCTGTATACTTGGCTTTGATTTCGGTTATATCAAGATACGCTATCATCGGATCGCTGCCTGAGACAGTGAAATGCTGAGCTTTGATCTTATCCAGAAGTGCTTTTTTTGCACTGATTCTGCCGTACTTCTGACCGGCTTTTCCGCGTTTTTCTACGGTAAGCACCATCTGAGAGCGCGCCCTTGTCATTGGCTCTACTATCCATAGAGAGTGAGATTTCTGGTTTTCAACCAAATCAAAGAAACCGTCAGGTGCATTTAATTCCCGTGCGGTTTTATTCATCATTTCCACAATCAGGCGAACAAGCTGATCGTAATCCACGCTTACGTTTTCACCGGCTGTCTCCGCACTGGCGCATGAATCGTCTTGCGCAGACAAAACAGGTTCGTCTTTGCTGTACTCAGAATCTATGCAGCTGTATCCTTCGATGAGATCATAGAACACGAATTCCGAAATAATCGTGAGATCATATCCTTTCAGAATCAGCCCCTCCGCTTTTTTCATCTTGCCGGTTTTGGATCCGTGCATATTTGAACAATATTCTGTGTTGCCGACAATGAGATAATCCGTTTTTTGCGTCACATTATCACCGCATTGACCGCCGGCATTCAGTACAAGCTGCATCGCTTCTTCCCGCTTCATTTTGCTTAATGCGCCTGTAAACACACACATTTTCCTGTAAAGCGGATGTGATTCATCAAAATCGCTTGTTTGTGCTGACAAATCCTTTGCACGCAGTCCTTTGTGTGAATTGCTTTTTTTCAACGGATATTGGGAAAGATCAATCTGTTTGAATTCAGCATCTGCCTGTAAGCATTTCAGCAGCTCGAAGGTTGTAAGACAATCTCCATCTGCACGATGCTCCTGCGGATTGATGATCTGATAATGACCGGCAAGGTCTTTCAGCCGGTGATGCGGGAGTTCCGGCAGGACAATGCGTGCAATTCGCATCGTGTCAATGAAGTTGTTATGAAAACGCGAAAGACAAAGCTGCTCGCTCCCGTCATACAAAAAGTTGATATCAAAATGCACATTATGGCCAACGAGCAAATCACTCCCGACAAATGACCGGAATGCAGGAAGGACATCAGACAGCGGAGAAGCATCTTTCAACATATCGTTTGTAATACCCGTGAGCTCTGTGATAAATGAATCTATCGGCTCAGACGGCTTTACAAGCGCAGAAAACTGTGCAGAAATGCCGCCGTTTCTGATACGCAGTGCAGCAATCTCTATGATCTCGCAGTATGCCGGATCAAGTCCGGTTGTCTCAATGTCGATGATACAGTAATCCGCCGGAAACAGCAGAAGACTTTTTCCTTTTATTCTTTCCATAATAATTCCTCCGCCGGTTTTACAAATCCCGAATGATTCTCTGCACGATGCCAACAATCCGCAAGCGGTCGGATTCGACGCGGCTGAAGCGCATCGGCGGATAGTTCGGATTAAACGATTCGAGGGTGATGCCCTGCTTGGAGCGGATGAAGCGCTTGACATAGGCATCGTCGCCGTCGAGAATGACGACAATGTCGCCAGTTTCGGCGGTATCCTGCTTCAGCACCTGCACCAGATCGCCGTCCTGAATCTGCGGGTGCATGGAATCGCCGCAGACGCGCACGCAAATCGTGTGCTCATATTCGTAGTCGCTCTG
>CAMNJD010000123.1 GCA_946540705.1 uncultured Ruminococcus sp.
GCCCTGCGATAGAGGGCGTCCCTTGGCAAATCGCAGGGCGATTTGCAGACAATCTACCAAATGCAAACCACCCATTTTGTTACAGAAACCGCCTAAAATGTTATTAGCCCGAAATCATCATCATGCAAGTGCTGCATCGGACGCCAGCATCGCATAAATCAGCATATTCTGCCAGAGCGGCTGCCCGTCCTCATCGAGAAACTTATAGGTATATTCGCGCAGCTCGCCCTCCCGCTGAAAGCCCAGATGCTCCAGCAGATTCCACGAGCGCGTATTCGCCTCATCCGCATAGGCCACAACCCGGCGGACTGTGCCGCCCGCGAACGCACTGCGGATCAGCGCGGCAGATGCAGCCTTTGCATAGCCCATGCCCTGATAGGCGGCATGGAACGTATACCCCAGCTCATATGTGCCGTAATTGCCCTCGTGATGAAAATACAGCTTGCCGATCACCTTGCGCTCGGATTTCAGCTCGACCGCGAAAAAGCAGTCACTCTGCGCAAAGACCGCCGCCTCCTGAATCGCCTGCTCCTGCGTGAAAACGTCATAGGGCTCGAAGTGTACGACCTTCGGGTCGGTCAGGATCTCCGCAAGATCCGCTCCGTCCGAGGGCAGAAAGCGCCGGATGAAAAGCTGCTCCGTTTCGATCGGCTCGAAAATCTCAGAAAATTTCTGTTCGTACATGATGACAGCCTCCTGCCTTAATCCTGAATCCGCTTAAACTGTTTTTCGATCTGATATTTCGACATCAGGAACATCACCGGACGCCCGTGCGGGCAGTGGCGGATCTGCTCATTTGTCCAGACCTGCACCGCAAGCGATTGCAGCTCTTCCTTTGTGTTATGCGTACCGGCCTTGATTGCCGCCTTGCAGGCAAGATCATGAAACATGTCGTCCAGCAGGTGCAGATCCGGCTGTGCGTGATGCTTCAGGCAGTTGGCCGCAAGATCGGATGCGATCCGGTCAAGGTCAAGCTCTGCGCAGGACAGCGGTACGCCGGTCATCCGGATGACCGGCGCCTCGCTGAAATCGAACGAAAAGCCGCAGCCCGCAAGCGTTTCCTCCTGCTCCTGCAATGCGGACACCTCATCGCCCGTCAGCAGCACGCGCACCGGCGTCAGAAGGGTCTGCCGGTCGCGGCATTCCCTTGTGCGGAAGCGCTCAAAGAGAATGCGCTCGTGTGCGGCGTGCTTGTCGATGATGACAAACTGCTCACCTGCCTGTGCCAGCACATACAGGTCGAACAATTCCCCGATGACCTGTATTTTTTCGCGCTGGATCGCCGAGATCGCCGCATTTCTTGCAGAGGGCTCCTCGGGGAGCTCCTGCTCCGGTGCCGGTGCGGCAGGCGGCGGACTGACCGGCGTTTTCGGCTGGGCAGTCAGCGCGGGAAAGGCTTTCAGCGCCTCGGAAATGGCCGGTGCAGGCGGCGTCACGGGCGCTGTCTGCACCGCAGGGTTCTCCGGGACAGGCTGTCCTGCGGAAGCCTCCGGACGCACTTCCGGCGCGGGCTTCTGAATCAGCGGTACAGGCGTATTGTCATCCTGTCCGGGCAGCGGCGCAAACCAGTCGGTTTTCGGCTTCTGCGGCGCATAGACCTGCGAGAACATCCGTGCCTTCTGCATTTGTGCCTGCTCAGCCTGTTTGCTGACGGCAGACGGTGTCTGCACGGGCGGCACAGCTGTCTGCGCGGCGGCGGGAGCAGCCGGCGGCGCGGCGCTTTCCTGCTGCGGAAGTCGGAATTCATAGACCAGATGATTCTGCTCCAGCGCCCCCAGAACGGCTAAATACACCGCCTGGTAGATCCGCCGCTCATCGGAAAAACGAACCTCCGCCTTCGTCGGGTGCATATTGACATCCACAATGCGCGGCGATACCCGAACCCGCAGCACGCAGGCCGGATACTTGCCCGTCATGATGAGTGTCTTATATGCCTCCTCAATCGCGGAGATCAGCGTAAAGGAACGCACGGAGCGCCCGTTGACAAAGAAAAACTGGTGGGAGCGGTTCGGCCGCGCATAGAGCGGCTTCATGATGTAGCCGTCGATCGTGATGCCGTTTTCTGTATTCTCGGCAAATTCGACCGGCAGCAGATCGCGTGCAAAATCCTTCCCGAATATCGCATAGACGGCCGAATACAGCTTGCCGTCACCGGGCGTCACGAACTCCGTTTTGTTCTCGCGGATCAGCCGGAATGAGATCTCCGGATGCGACAGCGCGATCTTCTGAAAGATGTTCGCAGCGGCATTGCCCTCGGCGGTATCCTTTTTGAGAAAGCCCGCCCGCACGGGGACATTGAAGAACAGGTCACGGACGATCACGGTCGTGCCCTCGGGGCAGCCGCTCTGCTCATAGGCGACCTCCTCGCCGCCCTCCAGCACATAGCGGACGCCGAGCTCTGCGCCCTGCTGCCGCGTCAGCACCTCCGTCCGTGCAACCGCGCAGATCGAGGCCAGCGCCTCGCCGCGGAAGCCGAGCGTAAAAATGGAGTCGAGATCCTCCGCCGTCTGAATTTTGCTGGTCGCATGACGCAGAAATGCTGTCCGCACCTGATCGGGCGCGATGCCGCAGCCGTCGTCCGTCACGCGCATATAGAGTACGCCGCCGCGCTTCAGCTCTGCGGTAATGCGCTTTGCGCCCGCGTCGATCGCGTTCTCGGTCAGCTCCTTCAGCACGGAGGCCGGCCGCTCGATCACCTCGCCCGCTGCGATCAGCTCAGCGATATCCTTCGGGAGCACTTGAATTTCTGGCACTTGATCGCCTCATCTTTCTAAAGCATTATATGATTGTATGCAGGAATCGTTTTCTTATTTTGGGCAAATAACATTTTAGGTGGTTTCTGTAACAAAAAGGAAGGTTTGTATTTGTTAGATTGTCTGCAAATCGCCCAGCGATTTGCCAAGGGACGCCCTCTATCGCAGGGCGTCCCTCTTCCAAAAACGATCCACTGGATCGTTTTTGGAATTCACCCTTGCGGAACTCCTCCGGTGGGGAATTTCGCGCTCTGCGGAGCGCGACGAGGGGCGCTGCCCCCTCGACCCTGCAAGCCTTTGAAAAGGCTTGAGCGAAACTTTTGATATGGGTGCGAAAAAAAGATATTTGTGTTAACCAGAATTTGTCAACCACCTAAAAAGTTACATACCCCTTATTTTTTCCGGTAATGGTCGCTCTTGACCTTTGCGTTGACCGTCGGCGCAATGAAGCGCAGCACCAGAAAGCCGCACAGCACCCAGATCAGCGGCGTCAGTACGATCATGGATGCCAGCCCGCTTGTCAGCGCTGCCGCAATCATCATCAGCACGCAGTCCATTACCAGAAAACAGATGACATTCAGCCGCCAGCTCTTTTCTCCGATGATGCGGCTGTTCGAGGGCTTCTCCTCCGGGTCATCCTTCTGCCCGCCGCGGAAATATGCCGCCGCCCCGCCGAAGATCGCTGCGTTCAGCAGCAGGGTGACGATGAATGCGATCATTGCTCTGTGCATATTGCACCTCCGTTCCGTTTATTCGTCTGTATCAAAATCGGCATTCCATGCCGCAGGCTCCCACTGTCCCATTGTCTGCCAACAGCGGTATGCCGCAAAGCACTGCCCCGCAGTCAGCAGGATATAAATGACAGTCGCCGCGGACTCCGTAAAGATCCCCTGAACCATATTCCCGGCTGCATGCAGCAGCATCGCAATCGGCAGGAGCCGTTTCCATTTGTCTGTATAGATGCCGTAAAAGATCAGCACCGTCAGCGAGACTGTCCATGCGATATGTGCCGGAACCGCCCAGACCGTGTGCAGAAGGAGATCCGGTGCCGCACGGCCTGTGCCGGTCAGCCCCAGACAGGTCATGCCGGAGCCGAATGCCTCAAAGGCTGCGTGTCCGATGCCGTAGCTCACCGCGTCCTTCCGGCTGTCATAATTTGTCAGGTGAAAGCGCAGGACCAGAAATTTCGCGCCCTCCTCCAGAATGCCGTACAGTATGCCCTGCCGGATGTAATATCCGGCAAAATCCTCCGTACTGAACACCGAGCGAATCGCGCCGCCGAGAAAGAACACCGGGATGCAGACCGGAAAGGCGATGATCGCCGGATAAAACCGCACACCGTTCCTTTTGTGCAGGAGGACCGTCAGCAGCGGCGGCGTGAGCAGCCAGAGCAGCCCGCTGAGGACGCATTGTAAATCTGTCATAGCAAATCTCCGGGAGGCTGATATGAATATACTGTGTCGGGCGGATCGGAAAATCGGGAGCCGCTCATCGGTCAGTGCAGCATTGCCGTCAGGTCAAGCAGCAGCTCGCGGCATTCCGCATCGGAGAGCTCCCCGACATGCGTCTTGGAGAGCCGTGCGATCACCTGCGCATCGGCATCCGCAGAAAAGCTCATCTGCCCCTGTGCCTCCGCCGCGATCTTTGCCGCATAGGATTCCTTCTCCGCCTTGGACTGCGCTTCCATTTCGGTCAGCAGCGCCCTTGCGCGGTTCGTGACCTGTGCCGGGAGTCCTGCGAGCTTCGCGACCTCAATGCCGTAGCTGTCATCTGCCGCGCCCTCAACGATCTTGCGCAGAAAGCGGATCGTATCGCCGTGCTTCTTGACCGCAATGCTGAGGTTGCGCACGCCGTCGCACTGCCCCTCAAGCATCGTCAGCTCGTGGTAATGCGTTGCAAAAAGCGTCTTGCAGCCGATTTTTTTGCCGGAGATGAACTCCGCGACTGCCCGCGCAATGCTGATGCCGTCAAAGGTCGAGGTGCCGCGTCCGACCTCATCGAGAATGACAAGGCTGTTCGCGGTCGCACGCTTCAGGATCGTCGAGACCTCGTGCATCTCGACCATAAAGGTCGATTCCCCTGCCGTGAGGTCATCCGATGCGCCCACGCGCGTGAAGATCTGATCGACCACGGAAATTTTCGCGTAGGATGCCGGAACAAAGCAGCCCATCTGCGCCATCAGCACGATCAGTGCCGTCTGCCGCATGTAGGTCGATTTACCGCTCATGTTCGGGCCGGTGATGATCGCGAGGCGGTTCGCCTTTTGATCGAGCAGCACATCATTCGGCACAAAGACCGAATCCGTCAGCATCTGCTCGACGACCGGATGCCGCCCGTCATGGATCTCGATGCGGCCGTCTACGGCGATCTCCGGCTTGCAGTATTCGTTTTCGAGAGCCGTCAGTGCAAATGCACAGAGCACATCGACCTGAGCAACGGCTGCCGCAGTCTCCTGCACCGTTTTGAGCTGCTGTGCGACAAAATCACGCAGCTCCGTGAAAATCTCGCCTTCAAGCGCCAGCGCCTTGTCCTTTGCGCCGACGATCGTGTTCTCCGCGTCGCGCAGCTCCTGCGTGATATACCGCTCACAGTTGGTCAATGTCTGCTTGCGAATCCATTCCGGCGGCACCTGCTCATAATAGGAGCGCGACACCTCCAGATAATAGCCGAACACGCGGTTATAACCGGTTTTGAGGTTCTTGATGCCGGTGCGCTCGCGCTCGCGGTTCTCGATCTCCGCAATGAGGTCGGTACCGTGGTTCATTGCATGGCGCAGGGTATCGAGCTCCTCATGGAATCCGTCGCGGATGACACCGCCGTCCTTGACCTGCACGGGCGGTTCATCGACCAGTGCCCGCTCAATCAGATCGGAGATCTCATTCAGCGGGGAAATCTCCCCTTCCAGCTTCGTCAGCAGCTTGGACTGCGTGAGTGCCTGAAGCTGCGCCTTGACCGCCGGTAATTGCAGCGCGGTCTGCGAGAGTGATTTCAGGTCACGCGGGGTCGCCTTTTTGAACATGACGCGGGACATCAGGCGCTCTAAGTCAAACACATTGTCCAGCAGCCCACGCAGCTCCGACATCGCGACGCTGTTCTTCGTCAGCAGCTCGACTGCATTCAGTCTGTCCATGATCCGCACCGGCTGTGTGAGCGGCTGCTCCATCCATGTGCGGAGCATCCGCCTGCCCATCGAAGTCTCGGTCTTGTCGAGCACGCCGAGCAGCGAGCCTTTTTTCTCATGCGTCCGCAGTGTTTCGGTCAGCTCAAGATTGCGTCTGGCGCTGGAATCCAGCCCCATCACGCCGTCCCTGCCGTGTATGGTGATCTCAGTGAAGCGGCCGACCAGCGCGCGCTGTGTCTCCGCGATATACTGAAACAGACCGCAGATGACCTTGGCATCGGCGCCGTTCTCCGAGAGTCCCAGTGCCGCAAAGGAATCCCCCGCACACTGCTTCAGCACAGTCTCCCGCTGCTTCTCCGGTGCAAAGCAGGTGTCGTCCCGCAGCGTGACCATGCAGTTCGTGCGCGTTTTCAGGAAATCCGCGACCGGCTTGTAATCCAGAAAATCCTTGGTGATGAGCAGCTCGGAGGGGTGATAGCGGTCAAGCAGACTGATCAGCTCATCGGTGCGTGCCTTGCCCTCCGCCTTATGCAGATTGACCGCGCCTGTTGAGATATCCGCCGCACAGAATGCGACTGTCTCCTCCTCGCTCCAGACTGCCGCGAGATAGTTGCAGTTGGATTCGTCCAGCATGCTGGATTCGATCAGCGTACCGGGCGTCACCACGCGGATGACGCCGCGCTCGACCAGACCCTTGGCGAGCGCAGGATCCTCCATCTGCTCACAGATCGCGACACGGTAGCCGAGATTCACGAGCTTTTTGAGATACTGCTCGGCCGAATGATACGGCACGCCGCACATCGGCGCCCGTGTCGGCAGACCGCAGTCGCGTCCGGTGAGTGTCAGCTCCAGCAGCTTCGAGACAAGGATCGCATCGTCAAAGAACATCTCATAGAAGTCGCCGAGCCGGAAAAATACGATCGCATCCCCCGCAGCGTCCTTGACCGCAAGATACTGCTGCATCATCGGGGAGAGCTTTGAGCGGTCGAGTTCGATGCTCATATCAGTGGCAGCCTGCGCAGCCGGAGCAGTCCCCGCTGCATCCGCCGGAAAAGGCGTTGGGGTCGAACTTGTCGGGATCCTGTCCCGCCGCGCTGATCGCGATGACACGGTTGATGCTGTCAAGGAGCTGCTCAAACTGTGCACGTGCGCCCTGATAAGCTGCCATATTCGGGTTTGCCATGATCTGTGAATACAGCTCACGCACCTCCTCGCCCAGCTTCTTCACACGTTCCTCATCGTGCTCTGCCTTGTCCTCCTCATTGCCCAGATCCAGCCGCTTCAGGTTGAATTCGCCGATCAGATTCTGGAGCGTTTCGTCCTTGTCGTTCTCCGCCTCTGCCTTGCGGAACGCCAGATAGCGTTCATCCTGCTGAAGCGCCTTTCCGAGCTGCTTTGCCATTTCCATCAGATCTGCCATGGTTTGATTTCTCCTTTTGCTGTACATTTCATTTGCGGCAGTGCCGCGGGATATCTGTTACTCCGCAGACGGCTCCGCCGGTGCGTCTGCTTCCGCATCGGTCTGCGCCTCGGCTTCGTCATCGCCGGAATAAACATCATACTCAAAGATAAACTGAATGCCGCCCTCGCGGTAGCCGCTGTAGTTGCGGAAGTTGACGCAGGTCTCCTTGACGAGCTGCGCATTCGGCAGGTTCAGGCGGGTGAGCCATTCATCGGTGAGGTGGCAGGCGACCGTTCTGCCCTGATGCACCGCATACAGCCAGAGCTCGCGCGGCATGGTCAGATCCAGTGCCAGCTTCACGTATTTGATATAATTCAGATAATACACAAAATCCGATTCCTCATAGGGGCCTGTCGGCACCGAATCCGGATACATCGGCTGACCGTTTTCATCACAGATGATCTCCGGCTCGGCCATATGCTTGGAGAAAAACTTTTTCTCCGCGTCCGAAAGGCTGAACTCCTGATCGAGGTCCTTTTCTGTGTAATACCGGTAGCTGTACAGCACAGACTTGATGCTGTTGACCCGGACAAACTTCAGAAATGCCTCCATGTCATCGGAGAGAAAATCGGTCTGCTCGGTCACATTGACCCGCAGCGGCGCAAATTTCCGCGTCCGCAGCAGCTCGCCCAGCGCCTCCTCGTCCGGGAGCTTTCCCTCCAGTCCGAAGGCCTGCTCCAGCACCTCGGATGCCTTCACGGCAATCGTTTTTACGGTTTCCTGTTCGCTCATAATGAATCCCTCACTTTCCTTTTTATATGAAATTTATATGGGCTAATAAAGATTTGGGTGGATTCTCGCACAAAAAATGTGGTTTAGAACGGTTAAATAGAATAAGGTATCGCTTCGCGATGCTATTTTGAATGGGGAAAGCAGCCCTACGGGGTACTTTCCCCAAGC
>CAMNJD010000124.1 GCA_946540705.1 uncultured Ruminococcus sp.
CCGGCTGCCGTATTCCGATTCGCTCGGTACGGAAGCCGTTGACCTCTACAACCGATCCGACCGCACCGCGCAGGACTGGCAGACGCTCATGGTCGAAGACATCATGGCCGTTGACGATGACGGGCTGTGGGTTCACATGCAGTGCGGCTGGTCGATTCCGCGCCGTAACGGCAAATCCGAGATACTCATTATGCGCATCCTCTGGGACCTCACGCACGAACGCCGGGTGCTCTACACTGCGCACCGCGAATCGACCGCGGCGGCCTCATGGGAAAAGACGATCCACCTGCTCACGAAAATGGGCTACAAGGAAGGCGAGGATTTCAAATTATACAAATCCGCCGGCAGACGCAGCATCGAATGGCTGCGGGACGGTTCCGAAGCTGTCGCCAATTTCCGGACAAGGTCAAACGGCGGCGGCCTCGGCGAAGGCTATGACACACTGATCATCGACGAGGCACAGGAATACACTGCCGATCAGCAGACTGCGCTGAAATATGTCGTCACAGACAGCCAGAACCCGCAGACGCTCATGTGCGGCACGCCGCCGACGGCGGTCAGCGCAGGCGATGTATTCCTGAAGTTCCGGAAGAATGTTCTGACCGGAAAAAAGGACAACGCATTCTGGGCAGAATGGTCTGTGCCGCATCTCACCGATGCGCACAATCCGGAGCTCTGGTATGATACGAACCCTTCGCTCGGTACCATCCTGACAGAGCGCAAGATCCGCGATGAGCTCGGTGACGATCAGGTTGACGACAACATCCAGCGTCTCGGCCTCTGGCTCAAATATGCACAGGAATCCGCGATCTCGCAGAAGGACTGGGAACACTGTGCGCTGCACACAGCGCCGGAGCTGCCCGAATCGCCGCGTCTGTTCTTCGGCGTGAAATTCGCAAAGAACACGAACAATGTGTCGCTTGCGGTCGCTGTGAAGCTCGATGACGGAAAAATCTTCCTGGAAGCGATCGACTGCCGCCCGATTCGGGACGGCAATGCATGGCTGATGCCGTTTCTGCGGAATCCGCATGCGGAAGCCGTTGCGATCGACGGCGCCGGGAATCAGACGGTGCTCGCCGCTGAGATGAAGGACGCGGAAGTCAGGTGCAAGGCTGTGCTTCCGAAGGTTGCGGATGTGGTCGCTGCGCACGCGCTGTTTGAACAGCAGCTGTTCGGCGGTCAGATCCGGCACATGGATCAGCCGGCACTCTCTCAGGCTGCGACAAACTGCGAACACCGGGCAATCGGTTCCGGCGGCGGATTCGGTTATGCATCTGTGCTGGAAGGCGCAGACATCTCACTGCTCGAAGCGGTATCTCTCGCGCACTGGCTCTGTGCCAATGCAAAAGAGCGCAAGCCGCAGAGAGTTTCATATTAACGCAACTACGCGGAAAAGATAGGAGTTTTATTATGCCTGAATTCAAACCGATCGAAACACAGGAGGCGCTTGACGCGATCATCAAGGACCGCATCGAACGCGCCAAGAAATCTGCTGCTGACGAGGCAGCGAAGAAGTACGAGGGATATCTTTCGCCTGACGATGTGAAAAAGCACACCGATCAGATCGCAGCCCTCACCGAGAAGCTCAGGGAGAGCGATACCAAGATCGCCGACCTGACCGCGAAAAACAGCGCATACGAGATCGCCTCGGTAAAAACGAAAATTGCGCATGAGGCCGGGCTGCCCTATGAGCTTGCAGAACGCCTCTCCGGTACGACCGAGGAGGAAATCCGAAAAGATGCAGACGCACTCGCCAAATTTGCCTCGCATCCGCAGGCGACACCGAGCTTTTCCTCTGAAACGCCGGTCGGAGCAAATGCGGATGCTGCATACCGTGCGCTTGCACATGACCTTAACGCATAAGGAGGTATATTATGCCGAATACCAAGACTACTTCCGGCACGCTGTTCAAGCCGGAGCTTGTGACCGAAATGTTCAGCAAGGTCAAGGGTCATTCTTCCCTTGCAAAGCTGAGCGCCGCAGATCCGATGCCGTTCGCCGGCACGGACACGTTCGTTTTCACGATGGACGTAGAGGCAGCAATCGTCGGCGAGGGTGCGCAGAAGCCCGCCGGTGAGGCAGAAACGACTTCCGTCACGATCAAGCCGATCAAGTTCATCTATCAGCACCGCGTGAGCGATGAATTCATGCATCTGTCCGAGGAGAAGCAGATTCCGTATCTGAAGGCATTTGCGGGCGGCTTTTCCAAGAAGATTGCCCGCGGCATGGATATTGCTGCATTTCACGGCTTCAATCCCGCGACTGCAACAGCATCAACGATCGTCGGCACAAACTGCTTCACCGGCAAGGTGACCGCCGCAAATCACATCATCACCTATGATGCAACGAAGCCGGATGACAACATTGACGATGCTGTCGCCGCGATCCAGACCTCTGACGGCATTGTGACCGGTGTCGCAATGTGCCCGGCAATGGGCGCTGCGATCGGCAAGATGAAGATGTCGCACTCCAATCAGGCGATGTATCCGGAGTTCCGTTTCGGCGGTAATCCGGCAACATTCGGCGCACTGGCATCCGACATCAACGGCACGGTCAGCTTCGGTGCAAATACGCTGCTCCGCGCAGTCGTCGGCGATTTCGCAAATGCGTTCAAGTGGGGCTATGCCGGAAATATCCCGCTTGAGATCATCCAGTACGGCGACCCGGACGGTCAGGGCGACCTGAAGCGCACCAATGAGATCGTGCTCCGCTCCGAGGCTTACATCGGCTGGGGCATTCTCGATCCGGGCAGCTTCGCGCTGATCCGCGCAGCAGCAGCTTCCGGGGACGGAGAATAATCATGGGCACGGTGTATGCAGAGGTCAGCGACATTACCGCGCTCGGGCGATCGCTGACCAATCAGCAAAGGGAAGCGGCGGAGGTTCTGCTCGCGCAGGCCTCTGCCAAGCTCCGGCTGACAGCGAGGAAGTACGGCAAAAACATTGATGCCATGATTGCAGACCCGGAATGTGGCGAGGATTATGCACTCAGTGTCAAATCTGTGGTCGTGCAGGCGGTCTGCCGGGCGCTGGACAGCACTGACACCGGTGCGGCAGTCACGCAGGGCAGCGAAACACTCGGGCCGTACAGCTACAATTTTTCGTATCTCAATGCCGGGCAGCAGCTCTATTTCCTGCGGAACGAGCTGAAGGAGCTGGGACTGATGCGGCAGGTCTTCGGCTGGCTTGACCTGTATGGGCAGGGCGGTGACGGCGATGAAACTTGACATTTCGTTTACCGACAACACAGCGATCCTGCTGCAAGCGCTGCATGAGCAGTGCGCGGATGCTTTGCAGGAGATCGGCAAAAAGACGAAGGAGCATGCCCGCGATGAGCTGGAGCAGGCGAAGCGTGTGGAGACCGGTGCGCTGCGGGATTCGATCGGCTATGCAGCCGATGCCGAGGCCGTGATCGTCGGTACCGACAACGATTATGCGCCGCATCATGAGCTTGGCACTGGCCGCTACACAAAGCCGCATGCATCGGAAAAATACGGCGTTTCGGCGGTGCATTTCCTGCGAAACTCCTTCGCAAAGCACATGAAGGAGATCGACAGGACGCTGACCGATGCGCTGAAGAAAGGCGGGTGACAGCATGCTGTTACAGAAGAACATGGAGCCGTTCTGCATGCTTGTCAGCGCCCGCACGGATGACCGGCAGGGCGGTTTCCGGAATGAATGGACGGAATCAGAGGCATTCGATGCCTGCGCCGTACAGCGGCGGGACAGCGACACAAGCCGCGGCACGGAGGCTGCACAGAAGCCGGAGGCACGGCGCGTCTATGACGTCCTGACACCGCGTGCAGCGCCGCTGCTGCCGTTTCACTGCATCATCCGGCGGAAGCAGGACGGCAGACTGTTCCGGATCATCAGTGACAGCGCGGACTTGCAGACGCCGAAGGGCGCAAAGCTCGATCTGCGGCTGTATACGGCGGAGGAATGGAGGCTCGCATGACAAAGGCGGAGTGCATACACGCATTTTTCTCAGGCTTCGGACTGCGTGCCTACGAGGAAAACAGCGTGCCCGAATACCTTGACGGCAGCATGGCGCAGGAGAATACGCCGCCGTATCTGACCTATCAGTTCGGCGAGGACGACTTCCGCGGCTATCCGGTGCCGGTCACGGTGAACCTCTGGGATCTGTCCGATTCGTGGGAATTCATCCGCGGTAAGGCAGACGAGATTGCGGAACGCATCGGCAGATTTGCCCGGCTTGCCTGCGATGACGGGTATATCGCGGTCTCAAAGGGCTCTCCGTTCATGCAGCCGGTCACGTTCGACCGGCCGTATAAGCGCGTCATGCTGAATCTGTATCTCACATTTGTAACAAATTAACAGGAGGAATTCTTATGATTGATCTTTCTGCAATGGAAAAAATGACGCCGGAGCAGGCGGGCAGTGTGCAGTTTGACACCGGTCTGCTTGTGCGCAATTTCGATATCGCGGCATTCCGGCAGTCCATTCTTGACGGTCAGGTCGGCGTCGTCACAAAGGACAGCTTCGGCGTGAACGTCAACCGCGACACGGTCAATGTTCTCAGCGAGCTGAACAACATCTATTTCGACTATCTGGAGGGCCTTGTCACGACCAAGGTCACGACGCAGGTCACGTTCACGCTTGCGTCCATGTCCGCGCAGGATCTCGCAGATGCGCTCGGCTCGGCGGATATTGACGGCGACAAAATCACCGTTCGCTACGGCATCAACGCTTCGGATTTCAAGAACATCGCGCTGATCCTGCCGCTGATGGACGGCGGCTTTGTTATCGCGGAGATCCCGAAGTCGTACAGCACCGGCGGTCTGAGCATTTCCACAAGCAAGACCTCGGTCGGCGGCCTGAACTGCACGATGACCGGCTACAAATCCCTCGCGGACAAGACCGTGCAGCCGATCAACATGTACCGGATCGCGGCACCGTCCGCTGAAACATCTGACGAAACAACGGAAGGAGAATCCTGATGAAAACACTTGCAAACTGTACCCCGAAGGAATTTGCCGTACAGACCGCGAAGATCGCGGCATCTGTCCGGGAGTACGCCGACGGTATCCGCATGATCCGGCAGAAGCTCCCGAAGCCGCCTGAAGCACCCGGCAAGGATGCATCCGCAGACGAGCTGACCGCCTATGCGGAGAAAATCCGCAAGGCTGGTATCGACAATTTCATGGAGATCCTGAGCTGGTGCATGGAGACCAATGCCGACGCGACGATGGAGCTTTGCGGAGCGGTCTGCTTCATGGACGGCGAAGCCTTTGCCAATCTCGACCCTGCCGACGGCGAGGACGGCATCGCGGCGGTCCTCGATGTTCTCTGCTCGGAGCGTGCGCTGCGTTTTTTCGCCACGCTGCTGCGGATGAACGGTTTTATCAAGAGACTGTAATTTCGGCGGACCTCGCGAAGCTGGAAGCATTCGGCACAGACTATCTGTTTCTGCTGTTGGAATCCCGGATGCGCGAGGTCCTGTTCCGTTCATACGTGGCGGATACGCTCGGCAGGATCGCGGGCGTACAGACGCGCTGGGCGGAGATCGCATACGGCGGGGAGCAGGCGCACGAGGCGGAGCCGCCCGATCCGCGCAGCACCGCAGAGGTCGCAAATGATATTATCAGCGGGCTGTCCGCGATTCTGGAAAGGAGTGACACCGCGTGAATGTATTTAGCCTGTTTGCCAAGCTCTCGCTCGATGCAAAGGAATACGAAAAGGGATTGTCTGAGGCGCATTCCAAGGCGGGCAGCTTCGTTTCCGGCGTGAAATCGGTTGTCGGCAAGGCCGGTGATATTCTGGCGACTGTCGGCAAGGCGGCGGCAGCAGCGGTCGGAACGGCCAGCACGGCGGTCAGCGCACTGGCGAAAAAGTCGCTCGATGCCTATGCGAATTTCGAGCAGCTTGAGGGCGGCGCGAAGCTGATGTTCGGTGATGCATATGATTTCATCATGCAGAAATCCGCCGAGGCATACAGTACCGTGCAGCTCTCGCAGAACGAATACTTGCAGCAGGTCAACGGCTTTGCAGTCGGCCTGAAAACCGCTCTGAACGGCAACGAACAGGCCGCAGCGGAGCTCGCCGACCGGATCATCACGGCAGAGGCAGACATCGTTTCTGCAACCGGCAACTCGCAGGAGGCCGTGCAGAATGCCTTTAACGGCATCATGAAAAGCAACTACACCATGCTCGACAATCTTCAGCTCGGCATCAAGCCGACGCAGGAGGGCATGCAGGAGGTCATCGACAAGGTCAATGCGTGGAATGCGGCACAGGGCAAGGCCACGCAGTACACGATGGAGAACCTTGCGGATGTGCAGTCTGCGCTTGTTGACTATGTCGAGATGCAGGGGCTTGCGGGCTATGCGTCCAATGAGGCGAGTACAACGATTCAGGGCAGCATCGCCGGCATGAAAGCCGCGTGGCAGAACTTCCTCACCGGAACCGGAACGCCCGCGCAGCTTGTGAAGTCCATGAAGACCGCTGCGGGCAATGTCGTCAAACAGATCAAGGTGATCGTGCCGCAGCTTACGGACGGGCTGAAGGGGCTTGCGCAGGAGCTTGTGCCGGAGATCCCGGGCATCCTGCACGACCTGCTCCCGACCGTCATTGACGGGGCGGTCGGCCTGCTCAGTGCGGTCACGGACGAGCTGCCCGGCATGATCAATACGCTGCTTCCGCCGCTGATTCAGGGCACTGTGATGATCATGTCGGCGCTCGTGCAGAACCTCCCGCAAATTCTGCAATCGCTTGCCAATGCGCTGCCGGTCGTGCTGACGACGCTCATGCAAAATTCCGGCGGACTGCTGAAAGCCGGAAAAGATATGCTCGGGATGATCGGCAGGGGCATTGTATCAGCATCTAAAAACATTGGCCCGGCGATTGGAACGATTGTCGAAAAAACAGGCGAATTTCTGACAAATACGGATGCGATCATGAAATTTGTCAAATTTGCCGGTGAAGTGATCGACAATCTGGTAAAAGGCCTGTTCTCGCAGGAAAACCTAGAGAAAATCGTATCAAACGCGCCTGTCATTCTTGATAAGATCGGTGAGGGTGTTGTTCAAGCAATTCAGATCACCGGAAATGCGCTGGAAAATATCGTTGACAGCATCGTAACATTTCTGTTCGGTAATGATTCCGAGCAGCACTGGACAGATCTCATATTCAGCGCGGCAAAAATCATTGAATGGATCGGGAAAGGCTGTCTTTCGATTCTTGAATCCGGACTCAGCATTTTGGATAAGGTTTGTTCCGGCATCGCAAAAGCGCTCGGGTTTGAAAAAGCGTATGAATGGGGCAAAGAGATGCTCAAAAGCCTTGCACGCGGCGCATATGACACGTTCATTTCTCCGTGGTGGCAGAATTTTTGGGAGGGCATCGGGGAGTGGTTCTATGACCTTCTTCATTTCGGAGATGACAATTCCAGCGGGCAGAGAATCGCAGATGCATATAATCAGGCGCATGATCCGTCAATGATGAACGAATACGAATCTCCGGAATCTGTCAGAGAGACATTCCGCGGCGGTTCATACGATCAGGCGGATGCTGCTAGAATTTACGCTGCACAAACTGGTGCAAAGGGCGTTCCGGTATTCGGAAAAGGCGGAATCGTCACGAAGCCGACCCTTGCGCTGATCGGTGAGGACGGCGCAGAAGCGGTTGTCCCGCTGGAAAAGGATTCCGATGTCGGGCGGAGGTTCGGCGGCAGCACGTACAATGTCACAGTCAACATGACAGTGAATGCGTCGAATATGGGCGACATTGAGAATGCCGGGAATGATATGATCCGGATCATTGACACGCGCCTGCGTCAGTACCAGTTGCAGCAGGTCAGAGGGCAGGGAGGTACGGCATGGTAGTTGTCACAAATGATTATTTTTACATCAACGGCGTGCGCTGCGACACGGTCGGCCTCTCCTGCGACACCCCGCCGATCCCGTCGATGGCCGTGCAGAATTACACCGAGTGGACGACCGGCGCAGACACGCCGAAAGCCTCGCCGGACGGCACGTTTAACAATGTTTCATACACGCTGACCGCGTATGTTTTCCTTGCGGAAACTCCGCATGACAATGCGGATATCTACGCATATTTCGCCGATGCCCGGACGCTTTCGCTGAGCCGGCTTCCGGGCTATTATTACAAGGTGCTGAAGGTCAGCGGCATCATCCCGACTGTGAAATATGATGGCCGGAGCATCGTGTACAAAATCAGTCTGACGCTTGCGCCGTTCAAATACCATATGCTGAATGACCCGGTGGAAATCACGCTCGGCCGCATTGACAATCCGGGCACGCGGTATTCCCGCCCGCTGTACAAGATCACCGACCGCACAGAGGGACTGAGCACCGTGAGCCTGATCGTCAACGGGCAGATTTACAAGATTGACGGCCTGACCGACAGCGACAAGATCATCTATA
>CAMNJD010000125.1 GCA_946540705.1 uncultured Ruminococcus sp.
TGAATCCGTCCAGCGTCAGCACCTGCTCCTTTGTGAGCGTATAGAGATCGGCAGGCGAAGCAATCAGCTTTTCATCAAGAAGCTGCTGCACGATTGCCGGGCCGAGGCCGTCAATATTCATCGCGTTTTTCGATGCAAAATGCACGATTGCACGGAAAATCTGTGCCGGACAAGCCGGATTGAAGCACCGGACCGCAGCCTCATCACCGTCCTTTTCGGCAGGTGCGCCGCAGACCGGGCACTTGTCCGGAATCTGGTACGGAACAGAATTTTCCCCGTGCGAAACAGACGCAAGCACCTCCGGTATAATATCACCGGCCTTGCGGACGCGGATGATATCCCCGACGCGGATATCCTTTTCTGTAATATATTGCTGATTATGCAGCACTGCGCGTGAAACGCTCGTACCTGCGAGAGAAATCTCATCGAATACAGCCACCGGTGTCAGGACGCCTGTCCGTCCGACCTGAATCTCGATCGAGCGCAATTTTGTCTCTTTTTCCTCCGGCGGGAACTTGTATGCGACCGCCCACTTCGGGTATTTCGCCGTTGCGCCGAGCTGCTCCCTCTGCGACAGGCTGTCCGTCTTGACGACCACACCGTCGATATCGTAGGGCAGCTCCCCGCGCTGTGCGCCGATCGCCTCGATCGCGGCACGGATCTGTTCGGGATCGGCAGGACATCGCGTATACGGGATGACCGGGAATCCCAGCTCCTTCAGCCGGTCGATCGTTTCGGAATGCGCGGCCATGCTTTCGCCCTCGATGCGCTGCAAATTGAACACAAAAATTTGCAGGCGCCGCGCCGCCGTCACCGCAGAATCCTTCTGCCGGAGCGAACCTGCTGCTGCGTTGCGCGGATTCTTGAACAGCTCCTCCCCGGCCGCCTCCTGCTGTGCGGAAAGCCGCTCAAACGCTGCACGGGGCATGTACACCTCGCCGCGCACCTCCAGCATCGGCGGTGCATTCTTCAGCTTCAGCGGAATGCTGCGGATCGTTTTGAGATTTGCGGTCACATCCTCACCGACAAAACCGTCGCCGCGTGTCGAACCGCGCGTAAATACGCCGTTTTCGTATTCCAGCGACACGGACAGCCCGTCAATCTTCGGCTCGACCGTAAACCACGGCTCGTCCGCACTCTCCTGCACGCGCTTCACAAATGCCGCAACCTGCTCAAACGAAAAAACATCCTGCAAGCTCGCCATCTGCACTGCATGCGTGACCTTTGCAAATCGCCCGGAAGCGACGCCCTGCACGCGCTGTGTCGGGGAATCCGGCTCCAGCAGCTCCGGAAAGGCTGCCTCCAAATCACGCAGCTCCTGCATTTTCATGTCATATTCATAGTCCTCGGCACTCGGCGCGTCGAGGTCATAGTATTCATGCGCCATGCGCAGGAGCTCCGCAGTCAGTTCCGCGACGCGGCTGCGCGCCTGTTCCTGTGTCATGTAAATCGCCTCCCTGTTCTGAACAGCACACGGGCGGGCACGGCATGACCGCCGCCCCGCCTCTGCTGTGTTTTCAAATATGTACGTCCGATTGTGCGGCGCCCGGCATCTGCTGCCGGCCGTCAAAGCCGTCATACCGCGGCCGCTGCGGTGTGCAGCCGGTTCCGGCATCGCCCGCATTCGGCATCTGCGGCAGAAATTCGTCCGTCGGAAAGGACAGTTTGCTGAAGATTTCGCAGGGCGAATCGGTCCCCTCCGCAGTGCAGGTCTTGGTCGGGACGCTGTACGGCAGCGCGCTGACCATCATCGTCACCGGCCGTGACAGCTCGATCACTGAGAACACACCCAGTGTCAGCAGGACGCATCTGCGCGGCGGCAGCGGTACGCCCGGCTGCGGCGGCTGCATTCCCGGCATCGGCGGAAGCGGCGGCGCCATTGCAATGCGCGTTTCCAGTGCGATCGGATCGACACACTGGCAGCTTGCAGTCGGCAGATTGACGACCTCACAGCAGTTGTTGGTATCGCCGATTCGGGCGCCGTTGCTGAAGAATGTCTTGGTGCTGGATTCGCTGCCGTAGAGTATGACGCTCTTGGACGCAGAAGCCGTGCCGCGGATCGGTGTCGGTGCATCGCAGCTCCGGTCGTAGGCCAGCAGCTCGATCCCGAAGGTGTAGGTCACATCGACCGAATAATAGCCCCTGTTGAACGGGATCGGCTCTACGCTCATGCAGACATTGTCGATCGAGCAGCAGCGGGTCTTGACCGAAGTATACTGCTCCGGCAGCTCGCCGCCTTCGAGCATGACCTGCAGATTCGTGATGCAGTCCTTGTCTGAGCAGCTGTCAAATACGCGGTCAACCTTTACTGCGACGGCAGAACCGGACGTATTTTCTTCGTTCATGGCAATTCCTCCCTGTATCAAATTGGATTACCTCGCGGAATCCTCACTACCAATGTATGTGAAACGGGGAAGAATTGTGACAGTCCTGCGTAAAAAAATCGCGTCAGGTATTTTTATCGACCTCGTGGAACTGCTTGAGGTTTCCGATCTTTTCGTTGCGCTCGGCAAGCACCTGCTCGACCTCCGACCAGTCAAGGCCCTGATTGGCCGCAAGCACCATCACATGATACAGCAGGTCATTGATCTCGTTCTTCAGCTCATCGTTATCGCCGTTCTTTGCAGCGATGACCGTTTCGGTCGCTTCCTCGCCGACCTTTTTGCAGATTTTATCCACGCCCTTGTCAAACAGATAGGCCGTGTAGGATTTTTCCGGCGACTGTCCCGCATCAAACGCTGCCTTGCGCGCCTTGATGACCTCAAAAATCTCCTGATATACCGTCATGATTCCTTCTCCTTATCGTGATAGATTTCCTTGAAAAAGCAGCTATAGGCGCCGGTGTGGCAGGCAGCACCGGTCTGCTTCACATTGACCAGCAGCGTATCGTCATCGCAGTCCGCGAAGACCGACACGACCTTCTGCAAATGGCCGGAGGTCGCGCCCTTGTTCCAGTATTCCTGCCGGGAGCGGCTCCAGAACCATGTGTAGCCTGTTTCCAATGTCCGTCTGAGGCTTTCCTTGTTCATATAAGCAAGCATCAGCACGGTTTTCGTATCGACCTCATAGCAGATCGCCGGGATCAGCTCCGACTTGACAAAAAAGCGGTCGAGATCGTTCAGATCAATTTGAACCATAATGCAAACTCCTTTTATCGGTGTGCTCCTTCTATTATACCACAGCTTCCGCCGGAATGCAAGTCATATTCACAGAAAACGCGCACGCTGAGCGGGCTGCTGAGCGTGCGCGCAAGACTGTCAGTCTGTTTCAACGACCGTCATGTCAACTGTTGTTTCCCAGGTCGGCGCAGGCGGATAATTCCGGTGATGTTCTCCGTTATCCCAGTAACCGCTTCCTTCCCAGACCCACCATTCATGCGTCCATGTTCCGGTATCGGTGGTATCAGTCCAGCCCGGAGGTGTCCGGTCTGTATTCTGCTCTGAGGTCGAGCATGCAGTATGCTCTGTCCGGGTCGTTGTCACGGTTGTTGCGCCCGTGGTCGAAACCGCTGTGACCGAGGTCAGCCAACGCTCGGTTGTCAGCGCGGTCGCTGTTGTTCTCGGGGGCGTCCACGGCGGCGCGGTTGTCCGCGGCTTCGTCGGTGCTGTACCGGCGTTTGCTTTTGCAGATGCCGTTGTCACGGTTGTTTCCGTCACGGCAGCGGCCGCAGACTGCGTGGTTCCGGCCGGTGCAGTGACCTGCTGTGTCACCTCTGTCACAT
>CAMNJD010000126.1 GCA_946540705.1 uncultured Ruminococcus sp.
ATTCTTAAGGGACACTTGTCCCTTAAGCAGGGGTTTGGGGACGGAGTCCCCATTAAAAATCCGCCGGAGGCACTTTAATCAGTGATTCCCTAGAAAATCCGTGAAAGCCGTGCGTTCATGATACATCATTCCGGACAAGATCGGGAAACGGGTGCGTGTAAAATTCGGAAAACTGTCCGAACGGGCTTGACAAATACCCCCTTATGGTATATAATAAATACCGTAAGGGGGTATTTTTGATGGATCTGGATGACATGCCTGCGGAACAGCAGGAACCGTGCTGCTGCAAATGCAGCGAACGAAAAACCGAACGCTCTGAGGACGAGCGCCGCCGGCTCATGAACCGGCTGAAGCGCATCGAGGGCCAGGTGCGCGGGCTTCAGAAGATGCTGGAGCATGACGCATACTGCCCCGATATCCTGACGCAGTCTGCCGCTGTCAAGGCGGCGATCAATGCCTTTAACCGCGATCTGCTCGCCCGGCACATCCACACCTGTGTCGCAAAGGACATTCAGGCAGGTGACGGCAATGCCGTCGATGAGCTGGCAGAGCTTGTGCAGAAGCTGATGAAATGAGGTGATCGTATGACGGAATATCAAGTGACCGGCATGAGCTGTGCCGCATGCAGCGCACGGGTCGAAAAGGCGGTCAGCAGTGTCGAGGGCGTCACCGACTGCGCAGTCAGCCTGCTGACGAATTCCATGCGCGTAGAGGGCTCCGCATCGCCCGAAGCGATCATCGCTGCCGTCACAAACGCGGGCTACGGCGCTTCCTGCAAGGGCGATCAAGACGCGCAGCAGTCCGCCGATGCCGAAATGCTGGCCGACACCGAAACACCGCGTCTGCGGAAGCGGCTGTTCATCTCGCTGTTCTTTCTGCTTCTGCTGATGTACTGCGCAATGGGACACACGATGTGGGGGGCTCCTCTGCCCGGCTTCCTTGCGGATGACCCCGCCGCACTCGGCCTGACGCAGCTCCTGCTGACCGCCGCAGTCATGGTCATCAACCAGCGGTTCTTCATCAGCGGATTCCGTGCGGTCATTCACCGCGCACCGAATATGGACACGCTGGTCGCACTCGGCTCCTCCGCATCGTTTTTATGGAGTATCTGCGTGCTGTTTTCAATCACCGGAGCAATCCGTTCCGGCAATCCCGACCACGCGCATCATCTGCTGCATGAGCTCTATTTTGAGTCTGCGGCGATGATCCTCACGCTCATTACGGTCGGCAAAACGCTCGAAGCACGCTCAAAAGGCAAGACGACCGATGCGCTGAAAAGCCTCATGCGCCTGACCCCGAAAACGGCGGTCATCCTCGAAAACGGTGAAGAACGAACCGTTCCGGTCACACAGGTCGTGCCGGGAACCGTTTTTGTTGTCCGCCCCGGCGAGCAGCTCCCCGCGGACGGGATTGTCCGCTCCGGAAGCGGCGCGGTGGATGAATCCGCACTGACCGGTGAGAGCATCCCCGCGGACAAGATGCCGGGCAGCAGCGTTTCGGCCGGAACACTGAACCAATCCGGATTTCTGCAATGTGAAGCGACCAGAACCGGCGCAGATACGACACTTTCGCAGATCATCAAAATGGTCGGAGATGCCGCTGCGACCAAAGCGCCGATTGCAAAAACTGCGGATAAAGTCTCCGGCATTTTCGTCCCGGCGGTGATCTCTGTCGCGATCGTCACAACGGTGATCTGGCTGCTGATCGGCAGGGACTTCGGCTACGCACTGGCGCGGGGCGTTTCGGTGCTGGTCATAAGCTGCCCCTGCGCACTCGGCCTCGCAACGCCGGTCGCGATCATGGTCGGCAGCGGCGTCGGAGCGCGGAACGGCATTCTGTACAAAACTGCGGCTGCGCTTGAGGGCACCGGCCGCATTCAGATCGCCGCGCTTGACAAAACCGGAACGGTCACGGAGGGACGCCCGCAGGTCACGGATGTGATCCCCGCAGAGGGCGTCACAAAGCACGAATTGCTCGGCGATGCAGCGGCGGTTGAGCAGCACAGCACACACCCGCTCGCACGCGCAGTCTCCGCATATGCCGACGAACAGGGGATATCAGCGGCGCATGTCGAGAACTTCCGGGAGCTGACCGGAAGCGGCGTGCAGGCTGACTGCGGCGGCATCACGCTTCGCGCAGGCAGTCAGAGCAGCATCGGCATTCCCTTGCCCGCACAGTTCACGGCACAGGCAGAGCAGCTCGCGGCACAGGGCAAAACACCGCTGTTCTTTCTGCGCGGCGGAACACTGCGCGGCATGATCGCTGTAGCAGATGTCATCCGGCCGGACAGCGCTGCGGCAATCGCAAAGCTGCATAAGCTCGGCATCCGCACGGTCATGATCACCGGCGACCGCACCGAAACGGCTGAAGCGATCGGCAAGGCAGCAGGTGTCGATCAGGTCATCGCCAACGTCCTGCCAAATGACAAAGCAAACGCGGTCAGGGAGCTTTCCGCGCAGGGAAAGGTCTGCATGATCGGCGACGGGATCAACGATGCGCCCGCGCTAACAACCGCAGAGATCGGTATGGCGATCGGCGCAGGAACCGATGTCGCGCTCGATGCGGCAGATGTAGTGCTGATGCAGAACAGCCTCACAGACGCCGTCAATGCGATCTCGCTGAGCCGAAAAACGCTGCGGAACATCCACGAAAATCTGTTCTGGGCATTCATCTATAATGTCATCGGCATTCCGCTGGCTGCGGGTGTGCTGGTGCCGTTCGGACTGACACTGAACCCGATGTTCGGCGCAGCGGCGATGAGCCTGTCGAGCTTCTGTGTCGTGACCAATGCACTGCGGCTAAATTTCTTCAAACCGGAGAAATTGGACCATAGATCAAATATCAGCGAAAATACGAAAGGAACGGTGAATCAAATGACAAATGTTACACTGGAGATCAAGGGCATGATGTGCCCGCACTGCGAGGCGCATGTCCGCAAAGCACTCGAGGGCATGGAAGGCGTCAGCGTATTGAGCGTCAGCCACGAGGCGAACAAAGCCGAGGTTCAGACGGCCGCTGCGGTCGATGAGGCGACGTTCAGACAGGTCATCGCAGACGCAGGATACGAGCTGACTGCGGTCAGATAAAAGCAAAAATCCGATGCTGCTGCATCGGCTCAGTCTGTTGAAAAAGGTATCGCTGCGCGATGATTATAATGGGGCGCTGCCCCATACCCCGCCAAAGGGAT
>CAMNJD010000127.1 GCA_946540705.1 uncultured Ruminococcus sp.
AGGCTTGAGCGAAACTTTTAATATGGGCGAAATTAAAACTATTTGTTTTAACCTTATTTTTCCGACCACCTAAAAAATTACATACCCAAAATCCGGAATGAAAGCATTGTGCAGAACCGGAGCCGGACACTGCCCGCTGCGTTACTTCAGCCCTTCCTCGCGCCGGGCGGGTGCAGTCTGTGTGCGCTTGAGCTCAAGTGCGCCTGCCACATTCCGGATCCAGAGATGATAAACGCTCCCGATGAGGTGCTCCTGTGCCAGATCACATTCCAGCACGGCATAGCCCAGCGTGTCATCCTGCACATGAACCGGCGTAAAATAGAACACAGACGGCGTTTCCCGGCTCGATTTCAGCGCGGGGATCAGCACCTTTGTATTAAAATTGTAGATCGGCGAATCGCCGCAGTGCTGGTTCATCTGTCTGGTGCTGTCCGCCTGCGGCACCGCATGCAGCACATTGCGCATTGTCTTGGGATAGCCTGCCGGACATTTTTTGCGGATATCGAGCCAGTCCTCGCGCAGATTCAGCCAGAAATTGCGGTACGGACGCAGCAGGTATGCATGATACAGGATGCCGTAAAGCGCCTCATGCACAGAGGGCTTTTCGGTAATGCTCTCATACATGTAGCTGATATTCAGGCGTCCCAGATCGACCTGATCCTGCATGTCGGCATCGGTGAGATTCTGGTAATTGTGGACGAGCGCGGTGCTGAGGATTTCCTGCAAATAGGCCTTATCGGTCTTGCAGCCGCAGCTCTCGCCGCTGACGATGCGGCCCGAGCCGGGCAGATCGGCAGGGATGACCGGCACATCCGGTTCGATGATCTCGTGGATACGGTTGACGGCCTCTGCGGCGGTCTTTCCGGTCTGCGGAAGATAGGTGGTGATCGTGAGGTGATTGAGCATCGCCTCGGCGGTCGCGTCAAAGCCCGTGACGGCGATCTGCTTCGGAACGCGGATGCCGTTTTTCAGCAGGCGGTTTGTCAGGCCGATCGCGAGGTGATCGCTTGCACAGATGACGGCATCGGGGCGTTCGAGATCGCCGCTGATGATGCGGTCGGCGAGCTGCTCGCCGCCGGTGTACCAGAAATCACCGTAGAAGATATTATCCTCACCGGTTTTCAGCCCGTGCCGCTCCATTTCGGAGATAAATCCTTTGAGGCGCTTTTCGGCGACATCATGGCCGTAATAGCCAGAAAGGTAGTAGACCTTTCTGCACTTGTGCTTATCGAGCACGTGCGCGGTGATCTGCGCCATCGCAGCGGCATCGTCGGTCTGAACGACCGGGTATTTTCCCAGCGGCATATCGACTGAAACGACGGGCTTTTTGCAGTCCTCGCGAAGACGCTTGAGCACCCTGTCAGCCATGAACGGGATATGATCCTCGGTCAGCGTATTGGTATCCACGATGACGCCGTCGAGCAGATCGAAATTGATGAGATCGAAAATATTGATCTCACCGTTGAGATAATCACGGAAGTAGTGGACGGCCTGCACGAGTGGTGCGAACACAGCGACCTCATAGCCGTAAGCGCGGCACTGAGCAAAGACGCCCTCCATGATCCTGCGCGAATAGATCCCTTCCGGATACGCAGTCAGCAGACCGATGAGCTTTCGTTTCATGACAGAACCCCCTGAAACCTATAAAATTGCCGTTCCGGCGCTTGCTTTTCTTACTATTATACCATATTCTACGGAAAAGTGCAATGGGAGCAAGATGAAATAATCTCAGAATGAAAACATGGGAGCAAAATCGGAGCCGGGCACTGCCCGGTTATACCATATTATGAAGAAAAGTGCAAGAGGCGCGGAGCCCGCGCCGGCGTTACCGCTTCCCGATCTGATTCGGAATTCCCAAGGCACGGTTTCTTCTTGTCTCAATCTTTTTGCACGCTCATTGAGCGCCCCACAAAAGTTTGCGGCGACCGGAGGCGCTGCCTCTGGACTCCGCGGGCCTTTGAAAAAAGCTCGGCCGAAAACTTTAGGAACCACTGATTCAATCCGGTGCGCAAGATGCGCAGGGATGCTTTCGGTCAAGTAAACTTGACCTGTCAGATTTTTCGTGCAGGATGACGGAACAGAAGCAGGCAGATTGCGTGCCAAGCCGTCAGGCGGGATTTCATCAGTGATTCCCTATGGAAACCGCAGCGGGAGATCAGGAGCCGCGGTTGCGGATTTTCAGACTGATCAGCGAGACAAGGCCGCAGACCGCGCCGATCAGAAGGATCATCCCCCAGGCCTGCATCAGATTGCCAGCTGTCGCATCGTATACATGCTCAGGCTCGAGCCGCATCACCTGCGGGAACACCTCGCTCATCCTCAGCGGGAGCTTTGGGTTATTGAGATCGGCAATGCTGCCCAGCGCCGACATGCCCCACTTGCTGAACGTGATATCCGCGACCTTTGCCGACCAGCCGTGCAGGTCAAACAGCACGCCGCTCATGACAAGCTGTAAGATCAGCACAAACGGCATCGCCGTCATTGCCGCATTGGGTGTTGAGGCGACCGACGAGATCATGATGCCCATGATGTCCGAGCACCAGATCACCAGAAAGAGCGTGACCGCATATTCCGCGACCGCATGCGGGAAAATGATGCCCTGCTCCGGGAAGTCAATGAACATCACACAGATCACCATGAGGATCGCGGCCTGAATGAGGCACAGGAAAAAGTCAAAAATGATATGTGACAGGACATAAGCCCGCAGATGCAGGCCGGAGCGGTACTCACTGCTGATTGTGTCATGCTCCTTGCAGATGCGCTGGATCGAGTTGAAAATACCGATCCAGATTGCTGCGGAGAGGATCGCGAAAAAGCCGGACTTCGTATCGTCGTAGGTTTTGAACATCTCCCCGCCGACGATCGCGCAGACCAGAAATGAGATCACGGCTGCGATCATGATGAATTTCCAGTTTTTCTGATTTTTGAACAGTCTGAAGTTCTTGGCGCAGTAAACGGACGTCTGCTTTGCAACGGATGTTCTTGCCATGTCAGATCATCCTCCTTGCCATTTCAAATTTCTGTATGAATTCATCCGCACGCCCCTTGCCGCTGCCCTCGAAGTTGATCTCCATGACGATCTCGCTCAGCTTCCTGACGCCGAAGAATTGCAGGGCATGCTGCACATCGCCGTAATAGGCGAGGTGGCCGATCTCATCGGACTGGCTCTTTGCGAGGACGATGACCTTGGTGAACAGCGATGCCGCATCGTCCGGGGAATGTGAGATGACCGCGACAACGCCGCCGTTCTCGGTACAGATCTTGAGGTTTGACATGAGGTCGGTGCGGCTGGCATAGTCCATGCCGGAATCGGGCTCATCGAGGATGAAGAAGTCTTGGTCGCCGATCGCCTGAATCGCGACCTCGACACGCTTGCGCTGGCCGCCGGAGAGATTGCGGATCATGGTTTTCTTGTGCGGGACGAGGTTCATCTTTTCGATGACCTCATCGACGCGCTGCCGGATCTCCTTGGACTTATAATCGCCGCCGAGCTTGATCTCTGCGGCATCGAGGATCGTGTGATAGACAGTATCATCGTCACGGGTCGTCGCAAACTGCGGTACGAGGCCGATCTTATGCTTCAGCATTGCGAAATTCTTATAGAGATCCATACCGCCGAGCAGGATCTTGCCCTTTGCGCGGTGCTCGCCGAGCAGCGCCTTGATAAAGGTCGTCTTTCCGGCACCGGAGCCGCCGAGGATGAGGATAAAGTCGCCCGAATCGACATTGAGGCGGATATCCTTCAGCAGTGTCTTTCCGGGAACCTTGACCGCGTCAATGCAGACGTTCATGACGACATGGCGGCTGTGCGAGATCGTGACGGTATGTCCGGGCGGCGGTGCCTGCTGTGCGCAGTGGTTATAAATGATCTCATCGCCGGTGAAGATCAGGACGGTATTGGCAATCCGGATGACATCGAAGGGCATGAGCGCCCGGGCGCCCGTGAGCGGCTCGCGGTTGACGGCCATGCCGTTGCGGCTTTTGAAGTCCTGAATAATCCAGTGGGAGCCGTTCCTGCGCAGCACGGCATGCCGGCGGGAGGCCATGAAGTCCGAGAGGCAGATCCCGCAGGCGGCGTCACGGCCGATGAACACCTCCTGCTGACCGGCGAGGGCAAAGCGGCTCCAGGGCTCATCGGGGGAGAGCTGTCTGCTGTAGAGCATTTCGACGGCATCGGGGTGCGGGTGCTGGAGCGTGGGACAGTCGATGCGCAGAACATCGCCCTCATTGAGCATCACGGCCTGTGTGCCGCGCTCGTTATAGGGCAGCAGCTTGACGCCGTTATAATATGTACCGTTGAGGCTGTTGTGGTCGAAGTAGTAGCAGTTGCCCTGTGCAAAGACGAATTCGCCGTGGCTGCGGGAAACGATGCCGGAGGAGAGCGTAATGCCGCACTGGGAGATAGGATCCTCTCTGCCGATGGAGACATTGCCGCGCAGCGGAACAGCCCGCACGCTTTTGCCGCGTTCGAGGATGAGCAGAGTTGCAGGCTGCGGAGGCGGTGCCGCATAATAAACTGTCATATTTTCCATTCAGGTTGACCTCTCGCGTAAGAATCTGTTGTAGAATATGCACTGAAAGCGGGGTGCAGAATTGTGCATCCGGCACAAGGCATTCCCTCTACACCTATATTATACCATATTATGCGGGAAAGTGCAATGGGGAGCGGTCAGAAAAATCTCCGTGGAGATTGCATCAGTGATTCCCTGCGTCAATTCCTCCCTGCCTCTATACCGCAATTATAAACCGCCGGAGATGCCTGAATCACCGCTTACCCGGCAATTTTGCCGCGGCGCCGCCACGTCTATGGGGATTTTTGGGCAAAACATATAAAAGGCGGCAGAGCGCTTGCGTTTTGCCGCCTGTTTCGCTATAATAGATGTATTACGATATGATAGGAGAAGACTGCATGAAGCATGATTTTCTGATGCCCGAAGCGGCAAAGGCGTGTGTCAGCTCCGGTGCGCTGGATGCGAAGCTGTGCGCAATGTACGGCGTCAGCAGCGATGCGCTCAGTCCGTACCGCACCCGCATACTGGATGCGATCGACGGCTTTTGCGCACAGTACGGTGCGCAGCCTGTGCGCGTGTTTTCGGTCTCCGGGCGAACGGAGCTCGGCGGCAACCACACCGATCATCAGCACGGGCGTGTGCTGACGGGCGGCATCAGCCTCGATATCATCGCAGTTGCCGCGAAAACCGATGACGGCATGATGCGCGTGAAATCAGAGGGCTATCCCGAGGACACTGTCTCCGCGGACGACCTCACCGTGCA
>CAMNJD010000128.1 GCA_946540705.1 uncultured Ruminococcus sp.
CCCTCCGAAATCAGTCTTTGCAGGTTCCGGTCCTCGCGAAATTTGCCGCAGAAGGTCTGCGTCACGGTTCTTGCGGAAGCATTGCGGATGCCCCGCGCCGTCATGCAGCTATGCGTTCCGGCGATGACCACGCCGACATCCTGCGAGCCGGTCGCTTCCGTCATGATCTCGGCAATATCCGAGCCAAGCCGCTCCTGTAGCTGAAGCCGCTTCGCCGCAAGGTCGCAGATGCGTGCGATCTTGCTCAGCCCGATGACCTTGCCGTTCGGCACATATGCCACATTCACCGACATATCGTACATCAGCGCCATGTGGTGTTCGCAGTAGGAGAACACCTCGATATCGCGCACGACCACCGGCCCTGCATTGGCCGGTGCATCAAACCGTTTATTGAACATCTCTGCAATGTCGTGATTGGAATATTGGATTCCCGCGAAGATTTCCCCGTACATCCTTGCAACACGCGCCGGAGTCTCGATGAGTCCCTCTCTGTCGGGATCCTCTCCGAGCGCGGCCAGAATGCCGCGGATGTGTTCTTCGATTGCCTTCTGATCTATCATCTGAACCTCTCCTCAATCATACATGAAAACGCACAGCCGGCCCCGCTCATGCATTTCTGTCCTCCGTGAACAGCTCCATGTCAATGCATTCCCATGTGCCGACCGGCAGTTCACATTGCCGTCTGCTGTATTCCTTGAAGCCGGCCGCGCCGTAGCAGCGCTGTGCCCCCTCGTTGTTTGCAAATACGCCGAGGTCGATCCGCTTCACATGAAGCACCGTCTTTGCATATGCAATGCCGAGCCGCATCATCTGACTGCCGCAGCCTTTTCCCCTGTATGCGGGATCCAGCACAACAAATCCGAAGCGCACCGATGTATTGTCATCTTCCGTCGGATAGCGGATGATGAAATGCCCGATGACACGGTTCTCATCATCGGCCGCAGTCAGCGGGATGAATCTGCCGCTTTCAATCTGCGGCGCGTAGCTTTCGCGGATGTCTTCGCCTGTCAGCGGGAACTTGCAGAAGCGGTCCGCAGACCACTGGTACAGCTCTTTTTCCGTCCGGAGCCATGTGCAGATGATGTCTGCATCTGCCGGCTGAAACGGCCGCAGAATCATCGTAATTGCATCCTTTGCAGCATCGTCTTTTTTCCTGTAGACCGCCAGCACATACAAATCCTGACTGTCATCCCGGCGGTCATAGATCACGCCGTCCTGCACCGGCATCAGGTGGAAGAAGCCCTCGTGATCCGTGCAGAATACGCAGTATGTACCGCGCTCCGGGTTCAGCTCCTTCACCCGCAGCCCGCAGTCATCCATGCACTTTACGATGCCGTGCTGCGCCATATACGCTTCAAAAACTGCCGGCTCATTGTATTCCGGATATTCCATTTTTGCAGCCAGCGCAGTCAGCTCTGCTTTCACGGTTTCATAGGGTTTGCCGGTCAGCCTTGTCATCGTCCGGACAACGCAGCTCCGCGATTCATCGGACGGGTTATAATAAGCAAAATCCATATCACACACCCCGTTCATTCGGATCCCAGATGAATTTATGCAGCTGCAATTGCAGCCGGAAATTGCCCATCTGCTGTTCCTTCATGATCTCCACGATCTCAGCGGGCCCGATGCTCCCGAACACCGCACTGAGATACAGCGGACAGTCCGGCCGGAACTGTGCTGCGATCTCCTTCGCACGCAGCACATCCGCCCGCGACCCGCAGACGAATTTTACACAGTCGGCATCTGCATGCAGCAGCGCGAAATTCTCTGTACACATTTTCTGTTCCATGCCGCTTGACGGCAGCTTGTAGTCCATGGTAAATGCCGCGCCGGAGCCGAGAAACGGGGCAAGCGGCACTGCGCCGTTTGTCTCGATCTCCACGCGCAGCCCCATCTGTACGAGCTGTGCGATGACTGCGGCAATATTCTTTTGCAGCAGCGGCTCGCCGCCTGTCAGCGTGACGTTCCGCACGCTCTGCGCCTGCGCATCCGCCGCGATCTGTGTCAGGTCATGCAGCGTCACTTCACGGTGCGGCGCATCCTGTCCGCAGGCCCATGCGGTATCGCACCACGCACACCGCAGGTTGCATCCGGCAAATCGCAGGAACAGCGCCAGCTCTCCGGCACTGCGACCCTCGCCGTTGATGCTGATGAAATGCTCAGCCAGTTTGAATGTCCCGCACATGTTACACCTCATAGCCCGCGCAGTTATCCGGCGTTTCGTAGACCGTCACGCGCAGAACCGGCAGTCCTTTTTCTGTCAGGATATCAAAAAAGGCATGCGCAAAGTTTTCGGCAGTCGGGCGGTAGGGAACCTCGATCAGCCGGAACTGCTCGTCCCGGAGTGCGGCCAGGGTTGCCGGCTTCAGAGAGCCGGATTCATAGATCAGCGCGTGATCGTAGAAATCCGCGAGTGCGCGGACGGCAGCTTTCAGGTCGCCGAAGTCGATGACCATGCCGCGTTTTTCGCCCTCTGTCCGGAGCTGTTCTGCGCCGGCCTCGACCTCGATGACCCAGCGATGCCCGTGGAGGTTTGCGCATTTGCCGTGATAGCCGGCGAGGAAATGAGCGCTGTCAAAGGCCGCAGATGTTTTCAGTCTGTACATGTGATCTCTCCCGAAAAAAAGCCCCTGCCCGCAAAGCAGACAGGAGCACACAGTTACCCTCTGATTCTGCCCTAGTTTTGTTTATCGACAGGATGGTGCAAGCGAACTGTCGGCGGCAAAATGAGCCGCTTATCAATTATATCACAACCGGGCTGTTTTGTCAAGTGAAAGTGCAACCGGTGCAGTTGACAGTGTATGAAAATTGTGGTAAAATAGTGATACTGCGGGCGCTGCCCTGCGGCAATCCATTGCAAGAAAAGAGTGCAGGTTATGAACGGAAAACTCATCGTGATTGAGGGGCTCGACGGCAGCGGCAAGGCTACACAGGCCGGTCTGCTGCTCGAAACACTGAAGCAATGCGGGAAACAGGTCATGCAGGTCTCTTTCCCGGACTATGACAGCGATTCCTCTGCGCTGGTGAAAATGTATCTGCGGGGAGACTTCGGCAGCACACCCGGCGCCGTGAACCCCTACGCGGCCTCGAGCTTCTACGCCGTTGACCGCTACGCAAGCTATATGCAGCACTGGGGCGAATTCTACCGTGCAGGCGGCATTGTCATCGCAGACCGCTACACGACCTCCAATGCGATCCATCAGTGTGCCAAGCTGCCCGATGCGCAGTGGGACGAATTTCTGCGCTGGCTGTTTCATTACGAATACACGCTGCTCGGCATTCCCGCGCCCGCGCATGTCATTTATCTGCGGGTTGATCCGGAGGTCAGTCAGGCACTCATGGACGCACGCTATCACGGCGACAGCTCGAAGAAAGATATCCACGAGGCTGATCTCGCCTACCTGAAGCGCACCCGGCTGGCTGCCGATCACTGCGCAAAGGCACTGGGCTGGGACACGGTCGAGTGCATCTGCAATGACAGGCTCCGGCCGATCGCAGAGATCGCCGCCGAGCTTCGCAGCCTCACGGACAGCTACGGACTGTAATCAAAAGCCTCCTGCATTTTTTGCCGGTACTCATATAGAAGTTTTGCCCCGAAGCGTTTCACAAAAGCGCTTCGGGGCATTGTTTTTTATACTGGTGCTATCATAAATC
>CAMNJD010000129.1 GCA_946540705.1 uncultured Ruminococcus sp.
TGCCGAGGTCGTTGTGGTGGTCGGCTCAGACGTGGTAGTCGTTGTTGCCGAGGTCGTTGTCGTTGTCGGCTCAGACGTGGTGGTCGTTGTTGCCGAGGTCGTTGTCGTTGTCGTGGTCGTTGTCGTGGTCACAGGCTTGGCCGTTGTCGCGGCAGCCGGTGCCGCTGTCTGTGCAGCGGCCGGGTAGCTCATGCCGTACATCTGCTGATAGACCTCAGCCTTCGGCTGGATCACATGGCAGACGCGGCGTCCCTGACCGGTCGTGAACCACTGGTTGAATTCCGCGTAGGTCTTGGTGCTCATGGAGATGAGCCCCTTGTTGTTTGCATTGCCCTCGATCAGCGTGACGGTCGTGTCATCATACCCGAGGATCACGAGCGAATGGCCGACGCTGCCGTTATAGGAGCCGTCGGAATTGCCGGTCGAGCGGAAATACGCGCCCGGCATGACCTTTGCGTTCCGGAGGATCTCCGGTGTGATCTCAGGGACATTCCGAATCACGATCTCGGACTTGCTGTAGGGTCCCGAGCCGTTGGTCGGGAGCTCATCGAACAGTGTGCCGTACACGCCCTGCGAGTAGATATAGCACTGGTAGCCGTTCCAGCACGCGCCCGAGGGGGTGACAGCGTAATACTTATAGCTAGTGTTCATGGAGGAGCCGACGCGGAGGTCGTGTCCGGTCGGAGTGCGGTTGGGGTCAGCGTAGAGGCCGCACTGGCCGCTGCCTGCGATTGCGGAGATCTTGGATGCAAAGACGGCGTAATTCAGGTAGCTGACGCCCGTTGCTTCGATCTTCACGGATTCGATTCCGACAGCAGACTGCGCCGCAGTCTCAGCGTTGGCATACAGGGGGACGGTGTGCAGCATTCCGATACAGAGGGCTGCTGCGAGGATTCGCTTGATTCGTTCTCTCATACGGTGGGTTACCTTCTCTTTCCTTGGTGTAAAATGTGGATTTGGGTGAGCGCAGGTGTTCCCGAATTTCCCGTTTTTTCGTTTGTCCTGTTTGATTTATAGTCTCTTTTTTTTGATCTTTTCTATTTTGGTGCTGATGTATTGCGCATCTGAAAATAATAAAGTCACCTTCCGGCAATCGGAAAAGATTACCGTTCGGTGACTAAATTATAACACATTGTAACCGTTTTGTCAACCTTTGATGATGCAATTAAAACTAGAAACATTCGTCAAGGTGACGAATTGTCATGCGGTTTATCCCGGTTCGCTCTGGCAATTTTGTCTATTTTGCTCCCGAGCCCTATGTTTTTTTCCACACGCGGAATCATTTTACACAAAATTTCAAAGCTGCAATTTCGTGTTAATATTACAAAGCGGTTACGATAAGTCAGTCACAGAGCATGATCTGACAGCAACCGGATACAATCAGACAGTCCGCTGCTCTGCGCAGTCCGCGGTGCCGATGCGTGCGCCGTAGCGAACGACTGTCTCCGCACCGTTTTCCGAATTTTTCAGGATCTGCGGATCGAGCTTTGCTGCATCCTTTTCGAGCACAAGCACGATCGTCGAGCCGCCGAACTCAAAATAGCCCTTTTCGATGCCGCGCATAATGCGCTCACCGTGCGGGTGGTTGACGATCTTCCCGACGAACATCGCGCCGACCTCGATTTGCAGGACATGCCCGAAATGTGCGGTCGTGAGCATCGTGACCGTGCGGGTGTTGCGGTGATAGACCTTGACATATTTTGCCGAGACGGGATTGACCGTATGCAGCACGCCTTCGATGCGGCGCGTTTTGCCGATACGGCAGTCGTCCGGGTAGCAGTAGCGGTGATAATCGTCCGGTGTCAGGCGAAAAATGAGGCACTGTCCGCCCTGATAGTGCTTTGCAAGGCGCTTGCAGCCGAGGAATGCCGCAAGGCTGTAGTCAGCGCCCTTGACATTGAAATGCGTATTTTCGTCGATCGGCACGACAGTGAGCTTCGCGTCGCAGGGCGAGATCAGCGCTTCCGGCTGACGGTCAACGGGACGAGCCTCCGGCTTGACCGGGCGCGTGAAAAATGCGTTAAAGCTGCGGAATTTCTCCTCCGCAAAGTCCTTCATGCGGATGTGCTTCATCAGCACGAACGGCGGGATCGCAACGGTCGAGAGCGGATGCTCAAGCGCCTTGCCTGCCGCCTTGGAAACGATCGGCTTTGTCAGCAGCTTCAGGGCTGCACGGCCGGGCGCTGTCCCGTAGAGCAGCCCGAGCAGCTTGCCCTGTTTTGCGCAGGAATCCGCAACGGGATTGCCCTCCATGTCACAGATCGCGGCGCCGCCCTCCGGCTGCGTATTTTCATCAGCGGCGGTTTCCTCCGCAGCGGTGATCTCCGTGTCCGGCATGTCCGGCACCTCCCTCTCAGCGATTCAAAGCACTGATCACCTTTGAATCAGCGCATATCAACTACGCTCAATACTTGTTGCGATGCTCTCAAGCAGATCTCTCTGCTCCGTAGTAATCTCAGAGCCGGCAACAGATGCATAAATATAAATCATATCGCCGTCGATGATTGTCGCATAGCGATAAGTTTTTTCGATGGGGCCGTTGCTTTCAAAAATCACAAACCGCATGCCGTTCTTCTCAAGTTGTGAGTACTGATCGACTGAGAAGCCGCTGACCAGCGCATCTGCTGTTTGTTGGAACTCTGTTTCAGACATTTTGCTTAAATCAGTGCCCGGATATTTGTTGTCCTTTACTTTTACGCGGATTTGAATTGAAGGCTCGGTAAAACTGTCTCCGCGCGGGATAATAAATGCCTGATCAAACGACATGGATAGGTACTGCTTCATTTTTGAAGGCTCTACGCCGGCTTCCCTGCACATTTCATCAGTGAAATCAATATCCTTGCCAAATACGTAGTATTCTTCCGGAACGCTAATCGTTGCATTCATTTCCGGAATATAATATTTCACTGCACCGGTCTGTTCTTCAGCCATAGTTCCCGCTGATTCTTCGCTGATTTCCGCAGCCGGAGAATCGGTCTGAGCAGCGTTGGTTTGCGTCTGATTCTCCGTTTGCTGAGCATCGGTCTGACCAGCGTTGGCTTGCGTCTGATTCTCCGTTTTCTGAGCATCGGTCTGAGCAGCGTTGGTTTGCGTCTGATTCTCCGTTTTCTGAGCAAATGTTGATGTTTTAGCGGGCGCTTTCTCTCCGCAGCCGGCTGCAAAAGCCAACAGAACAGTCAACACAACGCAAGTTGTTTTTTTCATCATTTTTATTTCCCCACTGTTTTGTAACGAAACACGTTGTCATTGTATTATCATATGCCGCTGTCGCAGCAATCGGGAGCAACCGCGTAAGTATATTCGCGTAATCAGGCGTGTCTGTGCTTGAAAATCAGGAGCAGCAGCTCCAGCGCGCCGGCAGCGATGAACAGAAGCATCGTGCGCATGCCGGGCTTTTTCAATGTAAAGCGCGTAATAAATGCGCAGGCAATCATGCCGTAAATGACTGTGCAGACCAGCGGAAAATGCGAACCGAGATCCCCGCGGAATGCAAACAGCAGCGGGATAATCAGCGCAACGGATGTCACGGGCAGTCCCTCGTAGACCTTCCGGCGCTCCGTTGTGGTCTTCTGGCGATCCTCCTCGGACACGTTGAAATATGCGAGGCGGATGAGTGCCGCGAGGCTGAAGCAGCTAAAAATTGCGATGTTGATGGGCTTTCTCAGCGGGTCGCCGCAGCTAAAGGCGATCATCGGGGGAAGCAGACCGAAGCAGACCATATCGGAAAGCGAGTCGATCTGGATGCCGAAGCGGCATTCCTGCGGCGTGCGGTTTTTCTTTGTCTTGGCGACCTTTCCGTCAAACATATCGCAAAAGCCCGCGAGCAGCAGCATGATGATTGCGGCGTTGGTGCTGCCGTGTGCGGCAAAGTATAAGCCGACCGATCCGCATACAAAGCCGACGTATGTCAGGATAACGGTATAGCTGTAATATCCGATCATAAAAGTTTCCCTTCTCTATCCGGCGCGTTCCATGCGGCCGGGCGCATGCAGGGCGCAAAAATTTTCTCACTCTTAATTATACCATTATTCCGGGATTTTTGCAAGCCCTTTTCACAAATTCGGTGCCGTTTTTTTCACGGGTGCAGCCAGCACGAGCCGTTCGATGATACTGCCCGGGCGAACAGCCTTCGCTGCCGCCTCCCGCGGGAACCATCTCGCCTCGCGCACCTCGCCGGAGAGTGCGAAATCCGCACGGTCGGTATATGCGCAGAAGCAGAGCATGAGCTGTTCCTTTGCGGCATGCCACGCGCTGAACACAAACTCCGCGCGTTCTGCGGAAACGCCGATCTCCTCGGAGATCTCCCGCAGTGCCGCCTCTCCGGCCGTCTCCCCGGGCTTCATATAGCCCGCAACGCCGACATAGGTTTCCTGCTGTCCGTAGCTCTGCTTGATGAGCGCGATCTCGCCCCTGCTGTTCAGCAGCACGGAAAGCACGCATGTACTGAACATATCAAAGAGCGGCTTTTGACATCGCTCACAGTACGGCACATCGCCGTCATCACCCATGCGGCGCGGCACCGTTTTCGTGCCGCAGTCCGGACAATAAGTAAAATGCATCGTTTTTCTCTCCGTTATGATAATTTTCGCAGAACCGCCTCGAAATATTCCGGCAGCGGGGACTCAAATTCCAGATACGCCCCCGTGACCGGATGCACAAAGCCGATCTGCTTCGCATGCAGACATTGCCCCTCGATGCCCTTCTCCGGTTTTCCGTAAACCGGGTCACCGTAGATCGGGTGGCCGATATATTTCATATGGACACGGATCTGATGTGTCCTTCCTGTCTCCAGCACACAGCGGATATGCGTGTGGCGCTCCAGTGCCGAGATCGTCGAATAGTGCGTAACTGCGTCCTTTGCATTGCGGTCAGTCACGCACATTCTCTGCCGGTCACGCGGGTCGCGGCCGATCGGTGCATGCACCGTCCCCTCGGTCTGCTTCATGCGGCCGCAGACAACCGCCTCATAGGCGCGTGTGAACGAATGTGCAGCGATCTGCTCCGCAAGCCCGAGATGGGCACGGTCGGTCTTGGCGACGATCAGCAGTCCGCTCGTATCCCGGTCGATGCGGTGAACGATCCCGGGACGGATCACGCCGTTGATCCCGGAGAGCTGCCCGGCGCAGTGATACAGCAGTGCATTGACCAGTGTCCCGTCCGGGTGTCCCGGTGCCGGATGCACGACCATGCCCTTTTGCTTGTTCACGACCAGCAGATCAGCATCCTCATAGACGATGTCCAGCGGGATCTCCTGCGGGAGCACATTCAGCGTTTCCGGCTCCGGGACAGTCACGCAGAGCGCATCGCCCGGATTGAGCCGGTCATTTTTCTTCGCCGGTCTGCCGTTGCGCAGGACATTGCCCTGCTCCGTGAGCTGCTGTACTGCCGAGCGCGTCAGCGAAAGCGTCTCCTGCGCTGCGAGCCAGGCGTCGAGGCGCTTACCCGCGTCCTCTGCCGGAACCGTCAGTGTCAGCTCAGTCTGCGGCATGCTCAGTCTCCTCCGGCAGCAGAAGTGCCTCCGCTTCCGGGTGCTCCTCCGCCTCAGCGATCAATTCCGCCTCTGGAAGCTCCTCCGCCGCTGCAAGCTCTCCGGCAAGCGGAAGCTCCCCCGCCTGCGGCAGTTTCTCTGCAAGCGGCGCATCCGCAGCCAGCCGCGCATACGGCACGCGCGCTGCATGTTTCAGCTTTTTCGCCTCCGGCAGCTCATGCTCAAGAAACAGGATGCCGAAGATCATGATAAACACACCGACCGTCACACAGACATCCGCAAAATTGAACACTGCAAAATTGCAGAGCTGGAAATCGAAATAATCGACAACCGCGCCGCCGCGGAAGATCCGGTCGATCAGGTTGCCGAGCCCGCCTGCTGCGACCAGCGGCAGTGCGAGATACAGATAGCGGTGTGCGCGGCCCTTGCGGTGCAGGATATAAAAGCATGCCGAGATCATGATGACCGGGAACACGATCAGAAAGCTGCGCGACCCGGAGAGCATGCTGAATGCCGCGCCGCGGTTTTCGAGATACCGCAGGTGCATCCAGTCGAAGCTGCCGAGCTTCAGGAAGGTACGGTCGGGCTGTCCCTTCAGGTTTGCGATCGCCCAGATCTTGATGAGCTGGTCAATTCCGGTCAGTGCAGCCGCAGCAGCAGCCGTGATGAGCAGTATAGCCATGCCAAAGGGGCTCCTTTCGGAAAATGAAAAAGGAACCTGCGCGGCAGTTGTGCCGCCGCAAGTTCCTTCTGTAAACGGTTCAGTCTGTACGGGTTCTGTCAGAAACGTCTTCCGGCATCATCGCGGCGGCTCTCGAATGCGCCGGATGCAGGCTCCGGATCTGCCGGCGCTTTCTCTGCATCGTCCGCCTCATCCTCATATTCCCCGTCGTCCTCATACTCATCCTCGTATTCGTCGTCATCCTCATATTCATCATCTTCATCGGCGGCCTCGGGGATGCGGGAGATCAGCTCGAGGTGCTGCTTATAGAGCTCAAAGAGGGTCTGCTTGAATTCGGAGACCTGCTTCTGTGCGGTCACAAGCGCAGCATTTTCCTGATCGAGCTTCGCGGAGATCTGCTTGAGCTGTGTTTCCTGATCGACCAGCGCCTGTGACTTGGAGGCCTCAGCGGCGGCCTGCGCCTCCGCCTCGATCGCGGCTGCACGTTCCTTTGCCTCGTCGATGACCTGACGTGCCTGCTTCTGTGCGCCGAGCAGGGCATTCTTGATGTCCTCCTCGGAATCCTTATACTCACGCACCTTGTCCGCAAGGAGCTGCACCTTTTCGTTGGAATCGTCGATATCCTGCTGCATCAGCCGGATATCGTTCTCGATCTGCGAGAGGAACTCATCGACCTCCTCCGGGCTGTAACCGAACTTGACCTTTTCAAATTTTTTCTTCTGAATATCTTTTGCCGTGATCATAGCGGTTGTTCTCCTTTCTGAATCTCCCCGCAGCGCGGGACATCATTACATAATTACGCCGTTGGTTTCGAGCTCGTTGACAAGATCCTCGCCGATGAAGCCGACGTTATAGGGCGTAATGATATAGGTCAGGTTCGCGACGGGCTTCAGGCTGCCGCCGTTTGCATAGGCAACGCCGACAAGAAAGTCGATGATCCGGCGCTTATTCTCAGCCGAAGCAGTCTCCAGATTCAGCACGACAGTTTTCTTGGAGATCAGGTGATCGGCGATCTGCTTTGCGTCGGTAAAGACCTCCGGCTTGACCAGCACGACCTGAAGCTGTGCGGTTGCCTGAATATTCACGACCTTATTGTCGCGCTTGGTCTGATAGGAACCGGACTGTTCTGCTCTGCTGTAGCTCTCGCGGACAGACTCTCTGCTCTCTCTGGGCTCACGCACCTCACGCGGCTCGCGCTCACGCATCACAGGCTCGTCATCCTGCTCGCGGTATGAATCGCGGTAGGATTCGCGCACCGGCTCACGGACTTCTCTGCGCTGCACCTCTCTTGTCTCGCGCACCGGCTCGGTTTCGTAGGAATCGTCCTCCTCCGGCGCGAAGAAATCGCGGATCTTGTCAAATGCTTTCATCGGAATTCTCCTTTTCTTTCTGTTGAAATATGCGGTATGCGGCCGGATTTCTGTGCCGGACGCAGCATTTCGGTAGATGATCGGATATGCGGATCAGACCGCAGTCTGCGGGTAAATGCGCGGGCCGAACAGTGCGCTGCCGATGCGGACGAGTGTTGAGCCGTTCCGGACAGCAGCCTCATAGTCACCGGACATGCCCATCGAAAGGACACTGAGCGGTGTCTCCTGCGCCATTGCGTCATAGAGCTGCTTCATCTCAGCAAAGACGGCATTCTGCGCTGCTTCATCGGATGCAGGCGGCGGAATGGTCATCAGCCCGTCCACGCGGATGCCGCTGAGGGGTCTGACCGCCCTGAGCAGTGCGGGGATCTGATCGGGCGCGGCACCGGATTTCGATGCTTCCCCGCC
>CAMNJD010000130.1 GCA_946540705.1 uncultured Ruminococcus sp.
CCACTCGATCCCGTGGGGAGAAGCAAGAAAAATCTTTCTCAGAACGCATATTGGGTAACATCACGCTCACGCTACACGCTGGAGCAATTTTTTCACATGCATGTTATGTGTGCATATTGCTCAGTTATCATTGACATATGCAACAATGTATGATATAATATAACCACAACTTTCATCGTTTGCATTCCCTGTTTACTGAAGAAAGGACGTAAATCATCATGGCAGTTTTCAAATGTAAAATGTGCGGAGGCGCACTGGAAGTCTCCGAGGGAATGACCGTCTGCGAGTGCGAGTATTGCGGCACACAGCAGACGCTCCCGAAAACAGACAATGAACAGAATCTCAATATGTTCAACCGCGCAAACCATTTCCGCCAGCAGTGCGAATTCGACAAAGCCGCAGAAATCTATGAAAAAATGGCTGCGCGGTCTGAGGGCGATGCTGAACTGTACTGGTCAATCGTCCTGTGCCGCTACGGCATCGAATATGTTGACGATCCGCTGACGAAAAAGAAAATCGCGACCTGCCACCGGACGCAGTTCAAGTCGATCCTGAATGATCCGGATTATCTGTCTGCGCTGGAACACGCCGACACAATGCAGCGCAGTGTTTATGAGCGTGAGGCGGCCTATATTGACAAGGTTCAAAAAGGCATCCTCGAAATCTCCAACAAAGAGCAGCCGTTCGATGTGTTCATCTGCTACAAGGAAACCGATGAAAACGGCCGCCGGACACCGGATTCTGTACTGGCACAGGAGCTGTACTACGGGCTGACGCAGGAAGGCTTCAAGGTATTCTTCTCGCGCATCACGCTTGAATCAAAGCTCGGCACGGAATATGAGCCGTATATCTTCGCGGCACTCAACTCTGCAAAGGTCATGGTCGTTGTCGGCACGAAGCCGGAATATTTCAATGCAGTATGGGTGCGCAATGAATGGTCGCGGTATCTGATGCTGATGCAGGAGGACAGGAGCCGGACGCTCATTCCCGCATACAAGGACATGGATCCATATGATCTGCCGGATGCGCTCTCGATGTTTCAGGCGCAGGATATGTCAAAGCTCGGATTCATGCAGGATTTAATCCGCGGCATCAAGAAAATCGTGCAGAAAGAGCCGGAGCAGCCGGTCGTAAAAACGGTCATTCAGCAGGCAGTCCCTGCGAATGCGAACATCACACCTCTGTTAAAACGTGCCGCGCTGTTTCTCGAAGACCGCGACTGGAATTCCGCGCAGGAATATTGCGAAAAGGTGCTCGATCAGGATCCGGAAAATGCGCAGGCGTACCTCTATAAGCTCATGGCGGAATTGCAGGTCAGCAAGCAAGAGGATTTGCAAAACTGTCCGCAGCCGTTTGACGGATACGACAATTTCAGAAAGGCTGTGCGATTTGGTGACGACGGGCTGAAAAGCACACTGAACGGCTATATTTCTCAGATCAATGCGCGAAATGAAGAAGCAAGGCTCAACGAACTGTACAATGCTGCTAAGCTGAAGATGGACAGGGCAGTTTCACTGATTGATTACGCAAAAGCAGAGAGAGAGTTCCGCAATATCCAGAATTATCGGGATGCAGCGGTGCTTGCTGATGAATGCTTGAAAAAGGGCGAGGATGCAAGAAAAAATGCAATCTATCAGGATGCGAAGGCATTGCTTCAGGAAGATACTGTTGAATCAGTGCAGGCTGCGATTGCGAAGATGCGGGAAGTGCCGGAATGGCTGGATTCTGCGGCACTCATCTCCGACGCAGAAACGCACCTCGAAGAACTGAAGCAAGCAAGGGCGGCTGCGGAAGCGGAGGCTGAGAAAAAACGCATGGAAAAGGAAGCCGAACGCAAACGCAAGGCAGCAAAGATCAAACGAATTGCAGTCATATGCGGCAGCGCGGCCGTGCTGGCGATTGCGGCAATCATCACCGTTCCGAAAATCATCAAATCCTCCAAGTATAACAAAGCGGTCGAAATGTTTGAAAACGGGCAGTATGAAGAGGCGAAAAACGCTTTCACTGAATTGGGTGAATACAAAGACGCAGCTGACAAAGCAAAAGCTGCTTATTCAGCTGAGATAAATGAACCTCTATATCAAGAGGGTATTGCTCTGATGAACAGCGGAAAATATGAGGAAGCCAGAAGAAAGTTTGCAAATCTTGTTGATTATAAAGATTCGCGGGAATTGAAATTGGAATGCGATTATCAAATGGCACTGGAATTAGAATCCGAAGGGCGAAATACAGAAGTACTTGAAATATATGAAGCGTTGGGCAATAAGGATTACAAAGACTCACAAGAACGATATGAGAAGGTTCTTGAATTGTGTTATCAAGAAGCGCTTGAATTATTTAACACAGACCAATATGAAAAAGCGAGCGAATTATTCGAGCAATTAGGAACATATCGGGGTTCGGAGTCACATTTAAAAATATGCTTAAAAAACATCGAAATAGAAGACATAATTGAAACAACATTTTCTGCTGAAGTCATCTTTAATACAAGTATGACTGATACCAATAATCCGATTACGTCGATTTCAATAAATGAAATCAGGGATGCGGTTGTTCATTTTATAATTCATGCGGACAATTCGGATGTTGGATCTCAACTGCATTATAGTCTCCAATTTGAAAATAATACCGATCTGAATAGGGAACATAAGATGTCCGGAACGTGGCAAAATGAAGATCAAACGAGAAAAAGCATCTGTCCTGATATTATTCGTATTTATGAATTAAAGGAATTACATGTACCGGACACTTTATTAATTCGGCTTTTTGATGAGTATGACCGCTTAATTGGTGAAGGAACACTTCAAATCACAAACTAATAACATGAGGAGTACAATTCGCTAAAACACGGTTCGTGAGAACATCTGGCGCAATGGGCGGCGTACCTAGAGTGACATTGGAAAAAGGTGTTCGCCCTGTTATCACAATTCAAGTTGATTAAAGGAGAATGAAAATGAGCATAAATGAAAATCTTCCGGAAAATATGCTGAAATATCAAAATTACAAAGAGCAGATGGGACGGCTGACCAAGGCGATGCATGCGAAGTTTTATCTGGAAGCCGTGTTTATTGAATATGCCATTATGGAGGACCGTCTGCAATCATTCCTCGTGACGGCCGGCGTTTTCAATCTGGAAAGACACCAGAATATCGGAAAAAAGATCAGCAAAATCCGTGATGTGATTCGTGAAAAAAAGCATCCGCTGAATCGGTATATCACAGCAGAACAGCTCGATCAGATTACTGCATGGAAAGACCGGCGGAATCCTCTGATTCATGCGCTGATGAAGCAGTCCATGACAACGGAATCCCTCGCTGCGCTTGCAGAGGAGGGGCGTGAGATCATCAAAACGCTGAATTCTAAATCCTCATCCTACCGGAGATATACAGAAAGGCAGGCGAGCAAAACATGAGCAAATCAAAATTCACCTGCCCGACCTGCGGCAGAACGACAGAGCTCGGCGGACTGTTCAGCTCTGCGCCGGAGCAGTTTGTCTGCCCGATCTGCAAAACTGTCGTTGATGTTGCAAAGGAGACAGCCAAGCGCGAGGTCAGCAAGAGCGGCATTGTTTCCATCATCAAATACGAGGGCGACAACAATACATTCATCTGGAAGCATCCGATCGAGGATTTCAACTGGGGCTCGCAGCTCATTGTGCATGAGACACAGGAGGCGTATTTCATCTGCGACGGCCGGATTGCCGATACATTCAGTGCCGGCCGCTATACGCTTGAAACAAAGAATCTGCCGCTGCTGCGCGGGCTTATGGCATTGCCGACCAATGCCGACGCGCTCTTTCACGCGGAGATCTATTTCATCAACAAAACCGTGCAGATGGCGGTCAAATGGGGCACGCCGGACAAGGTGCGGTTCATTGACCCGCTGACCGGCACACCGCTTGCGATCGGCGCTTCCGGCGAGATGAACCTCGCAGTGCTGGATTCACAGACGCTTCTCATGAAGCTCGTCGGTACAATGAGCGGGATCTCGTGGAGTGAGGACGGCGACGGCTTCACCAAGTCGCTGCAAAAAGCTTTCCGCCCGATGATTGCTAATGCAGTCAAGACCAATCTTCCGGCAGTCATCAAACAGAATGACATTGATCTGCTGGAAATCGACGAAAAGCTCGACCTGATCTCTGAGAATCTGAAACAGAAAATCCTGCCCGGATTTGAGGAATACGGTCTGACGATCCCGCAGCTTTATGTCACGAGCATTGCACTGCCGGAGGACGATCCGAACTTCCGCCGCATCCGCGAGCTGCATACTGTGACATTGCAGCAGCGTATGCTGCAGGCTCAGGCTAATGTGAAGATCGCAGAAGCACAGAATGAAACGCTCTACCGCACTGAACAGGAGCGCAGCAAGGCAGCGATCGAGGCTGCACACCGCGATGCGGAATTGCAGCGTCAGCTCACGGAAACGGAAATCGCCAAGCGTGAAGCCGAAAGAAAGATCATCGAAGCACAGGCGGAGGCGCAGGCACAGCGTTTGCAGGGACTGACGGAAGCGGAGATCATGCAGGCGAAGGGCTATAATCAGAAGGATGTCCTGCAAGCCGAAGTACAGAAGGCATATGCAGAAGGCATCGGCAATATGACGGTCAACGGCTCCGGCGGCAGCGTTGCGGGCGATATGCTCGGCATGGGCATCGGACTTGCCGCTGCGAATCAAATCGCGCCGCAGCTCGGAAATATGTTCGGCGGGATGCAGCCGAACGCACCCGCAGCATCTTCACAGCCTGCTCCTAATACATGGAAATGCAGCTGCGGTAATACAGCGACCGGATTATTCTGCAACAACTGCGGAAGCAAGAAACCCGCGCCTGCCGAAACATGGGACTGCGCTTGTGGAAACAAAGGCGTGGTTGGTAATTTCTGCAACCTCTGCGGAGCCAAGAAACCCGAAACGCCGACAACATGGAACTGCACCTGCGGAAACAAGGGTATCGTCGGAAACTTTTGCAATAACTGCGGAAAAAGAAAAGAGGAATCGTTATGAAGAATGCCCGGCGTTTGCCGGGCATCCAGTTTGTCGAGAAAGTGTCTCCGACGGATTCAAAATGGGGGCGCCCCTCGCTTCGCTGTGTCGAGTTTGCTGCGCAAACATCGAGCC
>CAMNJD010000131.1 GCA_946540705.1 uncultured Ruminococcus sp.
TGCCGGAGTGACATAGCCGGTCATCAGGAGCACGCTCCACATGTTGCTTTCGGAGGCAGATATCTGATCATATGTCAGAGCATCCGTGATTGCCTCGCGGATGGTTCCGCCGTTGAGCAGTGCTTCAAATTTCTCCGAGGGATCACAATCCGGCAGCCGGAAGAAATCACTGATGGCACTGTTGCTGCTGGTGTTTTCCCAGTAATTCCTGGGCGCGATCTCGCGGTTTCGGGTCAGAGCCTTGATGAAATTCGTCACATCCCAGGGACAGTATATTTCCTTTGCGCCGAACAGATAGCCGTCGTACCATTCCTTTGTGACTGCCATCTTGTCGGAGAGATCGTAGTAGGACAGAAATTGCGCGACCTCTTCCTGTGTGAAGCCGAAATACTGCGCGAACTCGTCATCCAGAACCGAAAAGGAGGCAAAATTGTTCACGCCAGTGAAGATGCTCTCCTTCGGGATTCGCAGGCAGCCTGTCACAACCGCAAATTTCAGATAGGGATTGGTCTTCAGAGAGGTGCTCATCAGACCGCGGATCACGTCCAGCATTTCACGGTAATAGCCGTTGTTATGCGCCTTTGCCAGCGGAACATCATATTCATCCACCAGCAGGACAACCTGCTTCCCGTACACGGCATGCATCATGCGCATGACCGTGACCAAAGCATTCTTGATGTCAGTGACGTCGGACAGCTCTGCCTTCAGGGTTGCAAACTTCTTCAGATCGTCCTTGTCAATTGCATCTGTCTCATCGGTGAACGGCAGCTTCTTGCACAGGTCTGCGATGACGGTCCGCAGCATTTTGAAAGCGTCTTCAAATGATAAGCCTTCCACATCCTTGAGGGAGAGGAAGATGACAGGATACCGGTTCATGTGCTCGCGGCAGAAATCGGGATACTGCATAATGTCCAGACCGTCAAAGAGTGCAGCACCGTCATTGCGCTGAATGTTAAAGAAGCAGTCCAGCATACTCATCATCAGGGTCTTGCCGAAACGACGCGGACGTGTGAAGAGCGTGACCGCATTTTGCGTATCATGCACCAGCTCATATATCATCCGCGTCTTGTCGACATAGTAGCTGTTATCATTCCGGATCGCAGCGAAATCCTCTATGCCGATCGGGATGCGTTTTTTTTCCATGCGCCATCCTCCCTTTCTGTTTGTTCTCATGCACATATCCTTGCTATAAGTATACCATAACGGGGCGCAGAATGCAAGTGCTTTCTGAATTGAGCCGAGAGGGGTGCTTTCTATGTCAGCAGTGTACTATATGTATAGTAGGGGCGCCGAAGGGCGCCCCTCGTTCTGTCAAAAAGCACTTTATTTTTTCGTAAGTCTCGGTCAAAAAGCAAGAGCCCTTTCCAAAAAATTGAAAAACGCGGGTTTTTCAGATTTTTGGAAAAGCCGATTCCGTTTTGACCTATACTTGCCAAAAATCAAAAAGAATTCCGGTATCACCGCGGCGCTTCAAAGCAGAACGGAATGAGAACCGATGTGCAGTTTTCCGCGTTGTCAACAGGTCTTTCGGCACAATATTATCGGAATGTGGAGCGTGATGCGGGGACTAAACAGCGGGAAACGCTTGGTCTGCCTGTAGATGCGGACATGACCATCCTGCGGCATGGAAACTCGCGTCAGCAACAATTATACCGTGGAAAAACACGGTTAGTCTTTACCCTCATCTTTCTTTCGTTCGTATCTCTTCCGGTCAGTTTCCTTTCGCGCCGTCAGTTTCTCTAGATATGATTTGTCAACTGATAAAAAATACTTTGTGAAGGCTGCAACACGGTCTGCATTGGGCATTAGCTCAGTCAGCCCCTTGTTTCCAAACAGATGTTCGCAGATGCTTTTCATCTCCATCAGTTCGACGGAAGGAAACGATTCCGGTGAGGTCATTCTCTCAAAATCGGCAGATTGCAAATACTGATACACGGCCTTGAACGATTCATCTTGCGCCTGCCGCTCGAGATCGTACAGATAATTGGTAATAGATTCCATGATCTGCGCCTGGTGAACCGACTTGGGGTCAAAGCCGTCTCCATGCGGAACGAACGGCAGCGCCTTTGCAAAGATACCCCGAATGGTAAGCTCTGCTTCTGTGACAGTGTAGGCAAGGTCAGTGTGAAGGGCGATCCGCAATGCGGTAATCCAGCGCTCTTTCCGTTCCGGTTCTACGTTGTTGATATTGCGAATCAGATGGAAAAGGCGCATGCTCAGCTCGACGATCTCGCCGTAGGCATTGTCGGCAATTTGTCCTTTAAGCCATTTCCCGATAATCAGGTCAAAATCATGCTCCGATACTGAACGCAAAAGAATCTCCTTTATGACAGGGGCATCCTGCGCTGGGACAGCATAGGAACCGTTTTCCCGATATTTTCGCATATCCAAGCAAAAAACGAAGCGCATCAGATATGAGAATCTGTCAGTCAGATATCTTCGGACTTTTTCGAGATCCTTGTCCTTCAGTTCAGATGCCTCCGGGTCATCGTCTATCTCGTTCCTGGACGGATATATTCGATAGGCACGATCCTGCTGGATAAGTGCATCCTGCACATCTAAAGAAAGGCTATTTCTTTTTCCGGTGACTATGACTGTATCCTTGTCAATCAGACCACCCAGTATCAGATCATTGAGATCGGTCTCCCGGTAGTAATCCACGATCTCCGTATATAGTTCGCTAGCCTTAATCATACCGACTCCTTTCGTTGAATCGTCGGAACGAAATTGGAAAATCCGTTCTTGGACAGGGCGAATTGTTTGTGGTATACTTGGTGCAACGGCGGAAGAGGTGCCAACCGATACGCCGCGCTTCCCCCTCATTATAGCGGTATAAGATGAGAAAGTCAAGAGCTTGTGGGCAACCAGTCCGCATGATTTGGCGCTGACCTGATGCTATAAAGAGGGGACCGGGAGGATCCGACCCGTTCGACAAACCGCAGACACATTTTGAGCGCCCTTGCCGTTCTCCGCGTTCTGATCACGCGCGGGGGACAGCTGGACCGGAAAGGAATTTGGTATGGAATTTGATTTTATGCAAGGATGGCCGCAGACGCCATTTGGGGCCTCGCCCAGTTGGTGTGGAGACGGCAACTCAGCCTGGTGTTGGAAATCCACGGTCGTAAAGCCCGCTCCTGTCTCGCAGCGACTTGACCTCGAGGAAAAAATGAGCGGCTATCGGCTGGACTCGTTTCGAAACATGTGGGTTTTCGAACGATTCAGCTCGAAGGGAAAAGTGAAAATGCAGCCCTTGGCATTGGGGTTTTCCGTCAAAAGGGTCGACCTATTCAACGCTCAGCCGGATGGATTGCAATTTGCGCGCATCACCTATGAGGTAGACTATCAAACGTTTCGAGTGTTCATGCCGGGAAAGGACTACAACGAGCAACGGTTCGACCGGTATATGACAAAGGTGACCCGTCTGCCAGGCTGCTCTCGGCGGCAACTGAATGATCTGGTCGCATGGTTACTGCAATGTGCGCCTCGGTATGAAATACAGATGTTCACCCTTCAGGGGTGGAATGAGGGAAACAAGCATGAACGTGTGTTCGCGGCATTTGTTCCGCAGTTTGATGTGCCGGAGAACTGGATTCCACGCAGTATTCGAAAAAGACAACACTTCCTGCCTGGGGGCCCGCCCAACGAGATAATATCCCGCTGGAAGCGGACCTTCGCGACCTGCTCG
>CAMNJD010000132.1 GCA_946540705.1 uncultured Ruminococcus sp.
GGAAGATTGGGGCTTGGGGAAAGTACCCCGTAGGGCTGCTTTCCCCATTCAAAATAGCATCGCGAAGCGATACCTTATTCTAATTAACCGTTCTAAACCACCTTTTTTGTGCGAGAATCCACCCAAATCTTTATTAGTCCATTTTTTCTTCCGGTTTCCTCTCCTCATAACCACAAAAAAGATTTCTGATAAGTGCTTTAGAATAGCATTTCAAATATCTATTTGCTCATCTTTCAGCATGAGTGATATATCTTATCCCCTGTTTTTCTTGTAGTCGCGGTGAATGGTGATGACATGGAGGTCGTTCTTGCGCAGCTCCTCGGAGACAAGCTCGGCAAAGGTCACAGAGCGGTGCTGACCGCCCGTGCAGCCGAAGCCCACGACAAGCTGTGTCCTGCCCTCGCGGATGTACAGCGGAACAAGGAACTTCAGCAGCTTGACGACCTTGTCGAAATACTCCTTCGATTCCGGTGCATCCATCACATAATTCTGCACCGATTTCTCCACGCCGGTATGATCGCGCAGATAATCCACATAGTAGGGGTTCGGCAGGCAGCGCATGTCGAACACCAGATCCGTTTCGAGCGGTGCGCCATACTTGAATCCGAAGCTCATCACCTGAATCGGCATGGCATCGGTGATATGCTGCGTGAACAGCGTCTTGATCTGATCCTTGATCTGCTGTCCGGTCGTCAGCGAGGAATCCAGCAGGAAATCTGCGGTCGCACGGATGATCTGAAGCTGGTCGCGCTCAAACTGGATTGCCGCAACGACATCGCCCTCAAACTTCCGCTGTGCAACGGGATGTGCGCGGCGCAGCGTCCGGAACCGCTTGATGAGCACCTCCTCCTGTGCCTCTACGCAGACCATGCGGAAGCGTATCTCAGTCTGGTACTTCTCCCGCATGGCGCGGTAGGCCTCCGCAAGCTCGGAATAGCGGTGGCAGGAGCGCAGGTCGATCACTGCGGCTGACCGCGAATAGCGCCCGCCCTTTTCGAGGCAGTGCAGCAGATACTTTTCCAGCATTGCAAGCGGCAAATTGTCAACTGCGTAAAATCCGATATCCTCCAGTGCATCCAGCACACTGGTCTTGCCGGCGCCGGCCATGCCGGTCACCAGAATCATTTCCATCATATCTGTCTGACCTCCCCCGCGGTGTTCCGCGTGAATTTTCAGGAATGCATGATCTCCGGCTCCAGCTCAAGCACAAAGCCGGTCTGCGCTCTGACCGTCTCGCGCACATGGTCACAGAGCGCAATGACATCCGCGAAGGTCGCGCCGCCGCGGTTGATGACAAAGCCCGCATGCTTCTCGCTGACCTGTGCGCCGCCGACGGCATATCCCTTCAGGCCGCACTCGTCAATGAGCTTGGAGGCATAGCTTCCGGCCGGGCGCTTGAATGTGCTGCCCGCGCTCGGAAATTCCAGCGGCTGCTTGGATTTTCTGCGGCCGAGCAAATCCTGCATCCTTGCGCGGATCTCGTCGGGATCGCCCTTTCTCAGTGTGAAATATGCGTCGAGGATGACCCAGTCCGGATGCTCCGTGAAAACACTGTGCCGGTAGCTGAGTGCGAGCACGCTGTTCTGCATGCCGTGAAACAGGCCGTCCGGCTGATACACATTGACCGATGAAATAACCTGTGAGATCTCGCCGTCATATGCGCCGGCGTTCATGTACACAGCGCCGCCGACCGAGCCGGGGATGCCATAGGCAAATTCCAGACCGGTGAGGCTGTTTTCGAGCGCAAACTGACAGAGCTTTTGCAGCGGCACGCCCGCGCCGCAGTGAATGCTGAGGCCGTCCGCAGAAAGCGTAAGCGCCTGCATCTCTCCGCCGCCGAGCCGCAGCACAACGCCGTCATAGCCCTCATCGGGACAGAGCAGGTTGCTCCCCCGCCCGATCACGCGGTGCGGGATCTGATGCTCCCGCAGATACGCGAGAACCGTTTTTGTGCTGTCCCGGTCTGAGAGCGTAATGAGCGCCTTGCAGGGGCCGCCGATCTTAAATGTCGTCAGCCCGGAGACCGGCACATCCGGTGTGATCTCCGCGCCGCACTGCTGACAGATCTCCGTCAGCTTCTGTAAATCCAGCATAGTCGTCCTCTCTTTCATCGCAGATCAGTGCGCACCGATCATCTTTCTTTTTTTCACTGCGGTTTCCGCGATCCAATCCGCATCGAGGCTGCAAATCAGCCGCTTCGGAAAATCGAGGTCACGCAGGAGCTGCTCGGCAATCGGTGTTTTTCCGACCAGTCCGGCATAGTGCGCATCTGTATTCAAAACAATCGGAATCCCGTGCTTTTTGCAGAGTGCATAGAACACGCCCGCGTTTTCGAGCGCACCCTTTTTCCATTGCAGGGAGCTTTCGTTGAGCTCGATGAGCTTGCCGCTCTCCCGGACGCAGCGCAGCACGGATTCATAATCAAACGGGAACATCGCCGTCGTCGGATGCCCGATCACATCGACCAGCGGGTTCTCGCAGAGTTTTTTGTAGCCTTGCGTCACCAGCTCGGGTGTCCGCTCGAAGGTCACGCAGCTTGTGTGATACGATGCGACGACCCATTCGCAGAAAGACAGCTCATGTTCGTCCATATCGAGATGCCCGAACTCGTCGGTGATATTCGCCTCGACACCGTAGAGCATCTGCACGCCGCAGATCTCATGCGGCAGGATCTTATAGTTATGGAAATGCCACAGATGCGGCGCATCGGGCATCGCAGGACCGTGATCGGTGATGCCGAGCAGCTTCACGCCGGTTTCCCGCGCTGCTGCCGCCATTTCGCTGACCGTTGAGTAGGCGTGTGTCGATGCGACCGTATGCGTATGCAGATCAGCGGCGATCTGAAAATGCTGCACCGTATGCATCAGAACGTATCAAAATCCTTGATGATCTCGTGCCCGGGAACATCCTCCATGCCGAGGCGCTGCATCAGCTCAGCCGTCGCATTATAGCCCATTTTCTTCTGGCGGCTGTTCATTGCGGCGACCTCCATGATGACGGCGGTATTTCTGCCGGGCTTGACCGGGATCGTCATAGACGGAACCTTGACACCGAGGATGTTTGCATACTGCTCATCGACGCCCATGCGGTCATAGACCTTGTTGGAATCCCACGGTTCGAGCTCGATGATCATGTCGATCTCCTGCTGGAGCTTGACTGCGCCCATACCGAACAGGCGGCGGACATTGATGATGCCGATGCCGCGGAGCTCAAGGAAGTGGCGGATATTTTCCGGTGACGTACCGACCAGATTGGTATTCGAGACTTTGCGCAGCTCAACTGCATCGTCCGCGACCAGTCTGTGACCGCGCTTGACGAGCTCGATCGCGCATTCGCTCTTGCCGACGCCGCTCTCACCGGTGATGAAGATGCCCTCGCCGTAGATCTCAATGAGCACGCCGTGTCTGGTGACGCGGGGCGCGAGGTGCAGATTCAGGAAGGACAGCACATTTGTGGTGAAATGCGAGGTCGATTCCGCGGTACGGAGCACC
>CAMNJD010000133.1 GCA_946540705.1 uncultured Ruminococcus sp.
GATCTTATCGAACCGCTCTGCGAGGCAGAGATCGGCGATATCATGCCCGCCGTCGATCACCGTCACGTATTTTTCCGGCCAGGTCTCCGCGATCATCTTCTGCATGACTTTTGTGCAGTTCGGGGTCTTGGAGCTTGTTTTCAGTACGGCACTGTTGCCGCCGGCGATACCGGCAGTCAGGACACCGAGCGTCAGCAATACCGGAAAATTGAACGGGCTGATGATGAGCGACACGCCGTAGGGCATTTTGTAGACCTTCGTGCAAATGCTCGGAAAGCACTGGATTCCGCTGAAATGTGTTTCCGGCTTTGCCCATTTTCTGAGTCCCTGCATGGTTTCCGTGATCTCGGTCAGCACGACGCCGATATCGCAGAGATACGCTTCTGCGGTACAGCGGCCGAGATCATCACAGAGTGCGGCGGCAAGCAGCGCCTTGTTTGCAATGACTGCATCTTTGAGGCGTTTGAGCTGCCGCAGCCGGAATTCTACGGGCAGTGTCTTTCCGGTTCGGAAGAACCGGCGCTGTGCCTCGACAATCTTGTGAATGGAATCCTGCGTCCACATAAGATCAGCCTCCGATCAAAATGATTTCCCGCATCACAGTTCCGTCCGGCGGGCAGGGGGACTTTTTTGCATCCTTTCCCTTTGCTGCCTGTTTTGTTGTGTATAATTCCATTATAACGGGAATTGCAGTGCTTGTCAAGGAGATTTTGTGCGAAAAACAGGAGAAACATCCGGCAGATGCTTCTCCTGTCTGTTTACTGTGAAATTGTGACGGTACATTTGCCGTCCTGTTGCGCGCCGACCGTGACGGTCACGCCGGTATCAACGGTCTGATAGCCGCTGCTGTCATACCAGCGGAAGCCGCTGACACTGCTGTTGACGGTCTGGCCTGCGGTATAAAAATAGCCGCCCTCCTGCTCATTGCTCAGCCGCAGTACCCGCTGCTTTTTATTCGTGCTGTCGTAATATATGCCGTAATTGTTCCATTTCAGCTCCGGTCCCCAGTTGCCGTCATACGTAATCTCCGCATCGCAGTGCAGGATGCGGATTCCGCCGTAATCAAAGAGCCATTCGGTTGCATTGTTGCCGGTATGTGTGACGTATTCGATCAGCATATATTCGCTGAGAAAGCCGTCTGTACCATATCGGGGAACGATCACGCAGTTTGCACCGTTCTCATTCTGTGATGATTCGAGCAGATAGGTCTGTACACCGCCCGTATAGACCTGCACCTGAGAGGGTGTGTACCAGCCGAGCATCAGCTTCGAGAATGCACTCATATCGCCGAATGCATCGTCCATCATCTCGAAGCCGGCAGGGCCGTTCAGGCCGTAGAGACCGTCATCCGTATTGTCGTAGCAGTAGTAGTCCGGCAGTCCCATCGCATGGCCGAGCTCGTGAATCCATGTATTGTTATATTCCTCCGTTTTAGACGGGGAGGTGTTGCCGAGAATGACATTGCCCGGCTGAATGCCGTCGAAGCGGCTTGTGCCTGCGTAGTAGCCGGAGCAGGGCCACCACCCGTCTTCCGGGGCATTGTCCGCAACGGAGAGCAGAATCGTGTCCATGATCCGGTCGCCGTTGACATCATAGCGGCTGTAATCGAGCCGGTCATCAAAGGCTGCCATGATCTCATCGACCAGAATCTCCGAATGATTCGTGTAGACGCTGATGCTGTTTTGAGCGGAATAGAAGTAGATATCGGCCTCCATATTCAGAGCGCCGAAGGATGCACGCTGATAGTAACCGATCACGCTTTCCAGCGGATACGCATTGCTGTTTGGATTGGCCGGCCCGAAGGAAATCTCCCTGATCTGATCGGCGGAGTAATTCTGCTTGAATTTGCAGTCCGGGAAATCCACAACAAACATCAGCAGATGATTTGTGCCGGTGCTGGCCAGTGTCGGATTGATCGCTGAGACCGGTGCGGTCATGAGCGCCTCCTCAACCTCCGTATACAGGATCTCAGGGCTGTACCCCTGAATGGCAGCGCGCTTCATCAGCGTCAGGTCGGCGGAATTGAGGATGCCGTTCCCGTCCATATCGGCAAAGTCTGTTTTCTCTGCGGGGATCAGGTCGGGGGATGCGGTGAGCCAGTCTGCCAGTTCCCGGATATCGGTCAGCGAGATCCGATGATCTCCGTCCAGATCGCCGCGAATGCCGATCGGCTGCTGTACCGTGGCTGCGTGTGCAGCGTATGCAGCCGGGATCACGGCTGTCAGGCACACTGTGCCGAGGATCATGCCTGCGGCCAGTCTGATGCGATGTTTCATAAAATCCTCCCTGTGCGGGTCATGCGATGCAGACCCTTTTTCTTGTAATTATAGATCATTTTCGCAGTTTCGTCAATGGAAGATTGTGTAAAACGGTGTGCGATCGTGCTTTCTTTTCGGGAATGCTTCCGGATCAAAAAAACATCTGATTTTTTTCGCGGTTTTCCGTTGCTTTTTTTCGCTGTATATGGTATAATGAAAATGCTGTGTTATGTTCGTCTGCGGACATGCAGCATCGGAGACAATCAATCATATAGAGAGAGGAAGTTGCTTTAATGGCTGATTACAGTAAAATTTTAGTTGTGATCCCGTCGCTGGATCCGGATGAACGGCTCCCGGAGGTTATTCGCGGCGTAAAAGCCAAGGGCTTTACAGATATTCTGCTGGTCGATGACGGCTCAGCTCAGGAAAATCAGCATTATTTTGAGCAGGGCCGGAAAATGGGGTGCAAGGTACTCCACCACGGTGTCAACAAGGGCAAGGGCAGAGCGCTCAAGACCGCGTTTGCATGGTTTCTGAAGAACCGCCCCGATGCCGACGGCTGCGTGACGATCGACGGCGACAATCAGCATCATCCCGATGACATTGCGGCCTGCGTCGATGTGATGTACCGGCAGAAAAAGGATTCCCTGATCCTTGGCGTGCGTGACTTCAATCAGGATAATGTGCCGCCGAAAAGCCGCTTCGGAAATAAGTGTACATCGTTCGTGTTCAAGGTGTTCTGCGGCCTGAAGGTCAGCGATACACAGACCGGCCTGCGCGTGTTCCCGCGCTCGATCATTATGCAGATGCTGAAGATCTCGGGCGAGCGCTTTGAGTATGAGACAAACATGCTCCTGAGCTGCAAGCAGGCAGATATTCCGCTCGTTGAGCAGACAATCCGCACGATCTACATTGATTCCAATGCCACGACGCATTTTCACCCGATCAAGGATTCCCTGCGCGTTTACGGCATTATCATCAAGTTTTTTCTCAGCTCGTTTCTTTCGTTTCTGATCGACTACGGCCTGTTCAACCTGTTCAATGTCATCTTCAAAAAGGGCGCACTGAAGCCGCATTCCCTGTTCCTTGCGACGGTGCTTGCCCGCATCATCAGCTCGGTCTTTAACTTCATGTTCAACCGCAAGGCCGTGTTCAAGAGCGATGCGCCGCTTTCGACAACAATGGCACGGTACTATATTCTCTGGGCGGGACAGCTCCTCTGCTCGTTCGGATTGGTCAAGCTGTTTTCAATGCCATTCGGCGACAGTGCCGGTGTGCAGGCGGTCTTTAAGCTGTTC
>CAMNJD010000134.1 GCA_946540705.1 uncultured Ruminococcus sp.
GACTGCGCCGACGCCGGATTCTACTATTATCTGACCATTTCGGGAGAATACACGGCATCGGATCTGCCGGAGGGCTGCCGTATCGTATATACTGCCGAATGTCATGCAGACACATCGCCGGATTCCGATGTCATTGAGCGCATTCTCGTAACGGAGGCGCTGCCATGAAGATGATTCTGCGCAATATCCGCAGCTTTCTGCTGCATCACACCGGATTCTTCATTCTGATGCTCTGCTGTGTGCTCAGCTCGGCGGCGGTCATGCTGTTTTCGTTCGGGCTGTATCAGAATTATCAGCTTGAAAAAGAGGATTTCACCGCTGCACAGAAAACCCTTGAATTCCCGTGCAGCGGCGTAAAAAAGGACGAGCTGAAACAGATCGTGGAATCACTGGACAGCAATACGCATTCGCATATCACACTGATTTTTGCTTCGCTGTCTGACGGTGCGTTCTGGGACGGGCAGAGTCAGGAGCTGTTTACGCGCTTTGTTTATCAGAACGGCGCCTATCACCCGTATCCGGACGGTGAAAAGAATCTGTATGAAAACAAATTCGTCTTTGACGGGCGGTATTTTACAGATGTAGAGTATCAGACCGGCGCAAAGGTCATACTCATCAGTACACGCGACATGGTTATAAATGAGCAGCAGCATGATCCGCATTATTCCGAAGACGGCGCACTGATCCTGCCGGAAACGATTGAAGGCTATGACACATTCCCGGTCTGCGGTGAGGATTTTACGCCGATCATGATGAAAAAAACGACCAGTGAAGTGCCGTTCCCTTCTGTTCCGGCAGAAACGGAGGTGCTGCATTTTTCATTTAATTTTGATGTTCCGCCGACCGATCAGCAGGCATATGCACTGCTGGAAACCGTACAGCGTGTGTGCGGCGACCGTGTTACATTGCCGGAAATAACGCCTGCCTACGAGGAAGACTACACACTGTATAACACGATCATGCTGATCGCCGTCCTGATCGCTGCGGCAGCTGCGGTCAACATTGTGATACTGTATTACTACATCCTGCTGAAGCGCAGAAAAACGCTGGCTGTCTGTATGCTGTGCGGCTGCACGCGGGGAAAGGCGGTTCTGATGTATCTCGGAGAAAGCCTGCTGCTGACACTGCCGCTGTTTGCGCTTGCCGTTCTGCTCTATGACCGGCTGCTGCTGCCCGCGCTGATGCGCTTTTTCCCGTTTATTCAGACGGCGTATTCCCCGGCGCTCTATCTGCGGGCAATGGGTATCTATGTCGGCGTGTGTACCGCCGGAATGCTGCTGCTCTCAGTCTGTTTGGTTTATCGCCGCTCCATCCGCGATATTCAGTCAGGAGGTGCATCATGATACTTCGGCTTGGCTTTCGGGAATTCCGCCGTGATCTGCTGCTGAATCTGATTGTGATTCTGCAAATGAGCGTCATGCTGCTGATCGGTCTGACCGCCGTCAGCTCAGTGGAATCACGCTTCACCTATTATAGGCCGTTTTCGCATTATTTCCGTCAGGACGGTATGGTCTGTTACTTTCGCGGGCCGATGGCGATGCGGGCAGAGGACTGTGAGCAGCTTCTCGGAATGCGTGCAAAGGTTGATATGGAATACATGATTGATGCGGAGTTCATCAATTACAATGTTCATGTCGTCGATGATGGCATTCTGCGATCGTTCATGCCGGAGCTGACAGAGGGCAGATTTGTCATGCACGATGCTGCCGCAGAATATCCGCAGGCGATCGCACCCGCAAATAAGGGGTATCATGTCGGGGATATTGTTGCAGGAAACGGCACGCCGGATGCGCCCTGTGTGCAGATCTCCGGACTGTACGCAGAGGATACAAGGCTGCCGGTTTTCAATCATCACCGCGCAGATGAACGCAATTTCCGGATGCTGTACGGAACGGCAGAGGAGCTCTCAAGCGAAACAGCCATGATTCTCTCCCGTGCGGAGGCGCAGAAAATTGACGGCGTGTTGATTCCGATCGGGCTGGCGTTTATCACCTATCCGGGCGGAGCAGATGACGCCGCAATCAAAGAGGATATGAAGCTGCTTGGCTTTCACGGAATGGCGCAAGGGATCAACAATTCGGAGTTTGCCGCGAACAGCCTGCGCTTTGTCTACGGCGAGGTCATCGCGCTGATTCCGGTTCTGACCGGCGTACTGATTCTGCTTGTCATCAGCATGGTGAGCGTGAACGCCGTCACGACGCAGCGGCAGCTTCACAGCTATGCCGTGTACCGTCTCGGCGGACTGACATGGCAGGGCTGCGGTGAGATCGCGGCGGTCAAGGCGTGCTTTGTTTCCGGAGCGGCCCTCCTGCTGACCGCAGCGGTGATTGCAGTCAAGCCGCATATTCCGTTCCTGCTCGGATTTTATCTGTCATTCGGAATTCCGCAGGCAGTCTGCGTAATCGCAATCATTCTGCTGAATGTCACGGTTTCGGCTGCGATCAGTACGCTGGTGCTGCACCGTGCAAAGATCAATCAAACGCTGAAAGAGGTGTGAATATGATTACTCTGCGAAATGTTACGAAAATCTATAACCGCAAAAAGGCGAATGAATTTGAGGCGCTGCACGGCATTTCTCTGGAGATCGCGGACGGTGAAATGGTTGCGGTAATCGGTAAATCCGGCGCGGGCAAATCAACGCTGCTGCATATTCTTGCCTGCATCGACAGCTACGAGAGCGGCGAGTATCACATTGACGAAACGCTTGTGAAAAAGCTGACTGAGCGGAAAAGTGCGCAGATCCGCAATGAAAAGATCGGCATGGTCATGCAGGATTTTGCACTGGTCGAGGATTTCACTGCACTGGAAAATGTGATGCTGCCGCTGGAATTTGCGAAACGAAAAAAAACGGGCAGAAAACAGCTTGCGCTGAATGCATTGTGGTCGGTCGGCATGGAGGAATTAGCAAAAAAGCCGGTCAGTAAACTCTCCGGCGGACAAAAGCAGCGCGTCGCCATTGCAAGGGCAATCGTCAATGAGCCAACGGTCATTCTTGCGGATGAGCCGACCGGCGCACTGGATTCCGGTACCGCACAGGAGATCATGGATGTGTTCAAATTGCTGCATGAGCAGGGAAAAACGGTCATTATTGTCACGCACGATATGGGCATTGCGCAGCAGTGTGAGCGGATTATTGAGATTACAGACGGGAAGCTGGCCACATAAACAAAGAAAACCGTGCTAACTTGTATTCTGTTTGCGCGGCTTTTTTGTGGGAACTGCTTACACTGGATGCAGAATCGTTATTTTTGTTTGAAATCCTTGTACTTATGCAGGTTTCTGCGTAATATTGAGGGCTGGTGTATGCAAGTCGTGGGAACTCGTCACGGGAACCTGCTTGGAAACTTGGCCTGAAAAATGCTGCAAAATACAGAAAAATCTTTCTGAATACGGAAATATTTTTCAGCAGCATATGTAAATAGCCATATCCTTATCCTCTATCAGTATAGTTCCAACTTGCAGTCATATCCTGTGTCATTATGGTCAGCGATATTATCTATG
>CAMNJD010000135.1 GCA_946540705.1 uncultured Ruminococcus sp.
ATATCTGCACTGTCAATAGAAAAAACGCCATAGTACTTCTGACCGCATATCAGAAATACTATGGCTTAAAACTTCTATATCAGCATCGCCCTTTTACAGCGGGGATACTCTGTGCTGCGCTGCGGCAAATACCGAGCCCTCCGCCGCTGCCCGGTTTCACCGATTTCTCATCTTTATCATCGAAAAGCACTTGACATTCCCGGCAATTTCCGGTATAATGTAAACAGGAAAAATTGGCTTTTTCCGAAATTGTACTAGGAGGTCTGCATTATGTCACTGACGAAGAACCCGAATGTCAACAAGTGGGTCGAAGAGATGATCGCGCTCTGCAAACCGGACAGCGTTGTCTGGATTGACGGCTCAAAAGAACAGCTCGATCAGCTCGTTGAGGAAGTTACTTCTCTGCCCGACGGCCATCCTGATAAGCTCTATAAGCTGAATGAGGAAAAGTACCCGGGCTGCCTGTATCACCGTACCCGTCCGAACGACGTCGCCCGCGTCGAGGACAGAACCTTTATCTGCTCCCGCAGGGAGGAGGATGCCGGTCCGACCAATAACTGGATGGATCCGAAGGAAATGTATGCCAAGCTGACCCCGCTTTATGACGGCGTCATGAAGGGCAGAACGATGTATGTCATCCCCTACAGCATGGGCCCGATCGGCTCTCCGCTCGCAAAGGTCGGCGTGGAAGTTACCGATTCGATCTATGTTGTTCTGAATATGAATATCATGACCCGTATGGGTACCCAGGCTTTCGAGAACCTCGGCGATGTTTCCAACGATTTCGTCCGCGGTCTTCACTCCAAAGCAGATGTCGATCCGGAAAACCGCTACATCGTGCAGTTCCCGGAGGACAACACCATCTGGTCGATCAACTCCGCATACGGCGGCAACGTGCTGCTGGGCAAGAAGTGCTTTGCACTGCGTATCGCTTCCTACCAGGCCAAGAATGAGGGCTGGATGGCTGAGCATATGCTCATCCTCGGCCTCAAGAGACCCGGCGAGGAGACCCGCTATGTCTGCGCTGCATTCCCGTCTGCCTGCGGCAAGACCAACCTTGCAATGCTCATTCCGCCGGAAGGCTACCGCAAGAAAGGCTATGAGGTCTTCACGGTCGGTGACGATATCGCATGGCTGAAGCCCGGTCCGGACGGCAGACTGTATGCGATCAACCCCGAGGCCGGCTTCTTCGGCGTCGCACCCGGCACCAACGAGAAGTCCAACTACAATGCTCTGGCTTCGACCAAGAAGAACGCGATCTTCACCAACGTCGCACTCGACAACTCCGACAACACCCCGTGGTGGGAATCTCTCACCAAGGAGCCGCCGGTCGATGCAACCGAGTGGAAGGGCGCAAAGGTCAACGGTCCGGAATACTGCGCACAGCTTGATGCAAACGGCAAGCACCTCACCCTGGCTCATCCGAACAGCCGCTTCACTGCTCCGGCAGAGAACTGCCCGTGCATCAGCCCTGAGTTCAACAACCCGAACGGCGTGCCGATCTCCGCGATCATCTTCGGCGGCAGACGTGCTTCCACGACTCCGCTGGTCTATCAGTCCTTCGACTGGACACACGGCACCTACATGGGCTCCGCGGTTTCCTCTGAGACGACTGCTGCGGCAACCGGCGCTGTCGGCGTGCTGCGTCATGACCCGATGGCAATGAAGCCGTTTATCGGCTACAATGTCGGCGACTACTGGGCACACTGGCTCGAAATGGGCGAGATCCTCGGCGACAAGGCTCCGAAGATCTTTAACGTCAACTGGTTCAAGAAGGACGCCGAGGGTCACTTCATGTGGCCGGGCTTCGGCGACAACATGAGAGTTCTCGACTGGATCATCAAGCGCTGCGAGGGCAAGGTCGGTGCAAACGAGACTGCGATCGGCTTCCTGCCCAAGGCTGAGGACATCAACCTCGAAGGCATTGAGGATGAGGTTTCTCCGGCACAGCTCGATGAGCTGCTGAAGGTCGATACCGACCTCTGGAAGAAGGAAATCGCCGAAATGCGCAGATATTACAATGATGATATCGCTGCAAAGGGCGGCAAGATCCCGGCTGCTCTGTACGGCGTGCTCGACAAGATCGAGGCAAACCTCAACAAATAAGCACTGTCATCAGCCCGCCGCGGGTTGATATCCGGTACGGATGAAAAAGATTTCGCCATAGTATCTCCGATTTGTTTCAGAGATACTATGGCGATTTTTATTGCAAAGCAGCTGCGATGTATGATCGCTGCGGCAAAATCCGGGCCGGCGGAACCGTGCATGCGGGCGGCTATTCGTCTGCTGCCGGTTCCTCATGATCCCCGAACGCATTGGTCAGAAATTCCTCCATGTACCGCTCACGGGCGACTGCAAAGGTGCGGATCATCTTTGTCTGCTCCTGATAGCCCTGATACCAGATCCAGATCGAGCTGTCAGACTGCTTCAGCTCCTCCAGATGCTTGAAATAGCGCTGCATTTCCGAGAAGCGGTCTGCATTGAGCCGGTCGAGCGTTTCGATCACATGCTCCGCAGAAAGCGTCCCATGCATCAGCTCCCGCACCTTTTCGATGAAATGCGTCCTACAGTCTTCACGCTGCATCAGCGCCGCAAAAAGCGGGGCATAGCGCGCGCTGGTTTCGTCAAGAATCTGTGCAAGATTGTCATATTCTGCCTGCGTTTCCTTCTGCTCATACAGTCCCTCGGCATAATCCGTGTCGTGGATCCAGTAGCGCCAGCGTCCGTCCGTGCGGCTTCCCTCCGACCGGTCATAGCCGGATTCTTCATCTGCGGCAAAGCGGTAGAGCTTCTGATTGCCTTGCGGCCAGTCCTTGTTGTTGATGCAGATATTAAACGCAAAATAGTCCAGATAATTCTCGGTATCCATCCATTCACAGACCCGCGCATAGTTCCCGTCATCGGTCAGGTCAAGCGCCGTGAGCGCCTGATAGGTCTGCTCGAATTCCTCCGCAGCGGCGGCTGTTTCCGCATCGTCATCCGGAACGGTTTTCTCGCGTTCCCTGCCCTCGAGAATGATATATTTTCCGCGCTTGCTGCCGCCGTACTTATCCTTCAGCAGATCGTCGCAGATGCTCTCGTGCAGCCAGTGCATACCGTAGTAGCTGCCGTTGAGGTATACCACGACCGGCAGTACGCCCTCGCAGTCGGTATAGCCCGCCTCGGCTGCAAGCGTCTGGTTCAGCTCATCGCGGATGAACGCGAACTGGAAATCGTTTCCGGCATTGCGGACGACCAGCTTGTCATATTTTCCGATCACGCCGCCCTCCGCATCGGCTGTCTGAAAGCCGTCATAGGCAAACTTCCCGTGCGCCGGGTCATAGGATCTGCGCGCATACAGCTTCACGGATTTGATCGAGGATTCCCGCGATGCCGCACCGAATACGCGCATGCCTGCATCCTGTGCAAAGAGCTCGTTTCCGGTGTCATCGAGACATTCCACGGAGACTGCACGTTCGGATTTCCGGCCGCGCTGCTTGGCATTCTTACCGTAGAAGATGCCGTCGGGCTCGTCTGTGATCTCCGCAGGGTCGCCGACCAGTGAGATCACCGGGTTATGGAAGGTCATGGCGATATCGCCCGCAGCCCAGAACGTCTGTGTCGCGATGACCGATTCCGAACCGTCCGCAAAATACGCCTTCGCCCGGAGCACCTTGCAGACCGGAAAGTCCGCGATCAGCGGTTTGACCGGGATCGGATCGGTGTATCGCTCGGAATCCCTGTCCGGCGGGCTGCCGTCGAGCGTGTAGTAGATCTCCGCCCCCTCCGGCGCGGTCAGCACAAGCTGCGACTGCTCTTTCAGGAAGCGCTGCGGTGTTTTCGTCACGCCCTGTTCCGTGAACTGCATCGCATCGACTGTTTCCGCAAGCGGCACGGTGCTGCTCTCGTCCGAATTCAGGCTGCTCTCTGCGGTATTCCCGGCACAGCCTGTCAGCAGACAGGCGCAGAGCAGCAGCGGGATGAACCGTCTGTGTTTCATCTGTTCCCCCTAAGCGGTATTTTTTTCGGGTATGTAATTTTTTAGGTGGTCGGAAAAATAAGGTTAAAACAAATAGTTTTAATTTCGCCCATATTAAAAGTTTCGCTCAA
>CAMNJD010000136.1 GCA_946540705.1 uncultured Ruminococcus sp.
CGGATGCGGCGGGGCTGGCGTCGATCGGCGATGCGATTCTCAAAATGAATCAGGCGCAGGAGGGCTTCATGGGGGCGCGCAATCTGCGTGCGTTGACCGGTCTGGAGAGTGATGCGGAATGACCGGCGAGGAGCTGAAAGCGATCATTGCGGAGCGCATCGAACGCGACCCGCGCCTGCGCAAAATCCGCGCGAAGACCGCCAAAGGCAAGGCGACCAAAGCCGACAGCTTCACTTATTCGCGCATCTGCTCGGAGATCATGAGCGAGGAGCTCGCAAAGGCTGTGCTCGATCTGGACGACCGCGAGGGCATCTGCGCGGCGCTGCTGCGCGGGAATTACGAGGAGATCATGCAGACCGCCGACGCGATCCAGCGCAGCATCGACGAAAAGCAGGGCATCCACATGCAGCCGCGGCGTCCGGCATTCCCGGCGGAGCGCGTGCAGCAGATCGCGCATTCGCTCGTTGACCCGACCGTGCCGGATGAGAAGATCGTCCGCAGAGCCGGCTCGACGGCAACCGTGGCGATGTCATTTCACGATGATTTCGTGCAGGAGAATGCGAGATTCCGCGCAAGAGCCGGACTGAAATGCTATATCACGCGCACGACCGACGGCGACTGCTGCAAGTGGTGCGCAGAGCTTGCCGGGCGCTATGAATACGGCGAGGAGCCGGAGGAAGTCTATCACCGCCACGACAACTGCGACTGCACTTTGACCTTCGAGAACGGACGGCAGCGAAAGGATGTTTGGAGCAAGCGGGAATGGGAAGCGCCGGAAGCGGATGCCGGAGCGGGTGAGCCGGTCAGACTGACGGCGGAGCAGGCGGCTGCAAAAGAGGCGGAACATTTGCCGAAACGCTTGACACCGGATGCGAGAAATGGTACAATAAATGCGGAGAACGACGACATTTCTTTGTTTAATGGCGCTTCGTCTTTGCCGAAGAAACAAAAGAAATCGCTTGATGAAGCGATTTCCGTAATTCCTGCTCCTCTTGTAAAACGACTTTCGCAGTTTGTTTCAGGGATTCGTATTGAAGAAGGACGCAGATATAGCAGCTACAATCGCGAAACCCGTGAAATCATCCTTGACAGTGCAACCGGTGCAGGCAGTATCATTCATGAGCTTGGACACGCTTTCGGGGATATGCTCGGTCTTTATCAAAACCCTGAATTCCTCACTATCATCGAAGATGGTTTGGACTTGAGTAGCTGGGGAAGTGTTGTTTCAATCCCGCATCCACACAAAAATGACTATATTTATGTTTTGCAGTCAGATTCTCCAAAGATTATTAGTCAATATCAGTTGAGAATCTATGGCAACTATCCAGAATCAGGGTGGGATAGTACGCCAATTCCAATTACAGCATTCCGTGAATATATATCAGTTGGTTTCGATGCGTTCTTTTCTGATTCTGAACTCTTAAAACAAAAAGACCCTAAACTATTTTCTTTTTTGGAGGCTTTAATCAATGGAGACACTAGTAGCGAAAATTGAAGCGTTTGTTCTGAGCTATTCAACGCGCGACGGCGGTGTGACGTTCAAAGAAATCGCAGAACATTTTATCAATCAAGGCTATACTAGTTCCGAAGTTGATGATGCGATGCGAGAGTTTTTCAGCAAGCGTTCCGCTAAAGTTACATCTGAATGTGATTAGAACGGTTTTCCCATGAAAAAAGCCCCGGGGAGACGGGGCGGAAATGAGGAAATATGAATCAGCCAAGATTTGAGTTGCCGGACACACTCTCGGAGATTCACTTCGGATTTCTCTCCGGCAAGCATTTTGTCGGCAGCGCAGATATCGGCAAATGCAATCTGCTCCGAATTGAATTTGACGGAAATTTCTGGAATGTCAGCGCAGCATTTCAAGGCACGGTATATTCCAAAAAATACCGCCGAAATCTGGATACCGGGCTGCTCACTGCTGTCAACGATTAGCCGCTTTGAAACGTCAAGGCGGTTTTCTCATGCAAAAACAACCCGCTCCGGGAGACAGAGCGGGGAGAAATGAGGTGAAATGAATGACAAAGGATGAATACAAGGATTTCCTGAAAAACGAGATTGCCGAACTGACCGAGGTATTGAAGGGCGGTTTCGGAAATCCGACTGCAACGGCTCTGCTTATTTGTGAGAAGAACCGGCTTGTAGATAAGCTGTATGACTTTGAATGCAAAACTGCACATGTCACATTCAAAATCGGTGATAAAGTGATCGGCGGTTCCGGAAGTTAGCCTCTTGTCATGAGGTTGAATGCTGCATTGTATAAGCTCACGAGATCGTCAACCGGAACAATCTTGTCACCATTGCTTTCTTTTTCGAGAGTATCAAATCTTGCTCGGAATCCCATTTTCATGATCTCAAGCGCAACTTCATGCGCACGTTGTTCTTTTACAGCGTTATCATAAGAAGCAGTTTCGTTCATAGCTATCACCTGCCTTTCTCTCCCTGAATGGCTTTATGATAACACAAAACCGAATAAAACGCAAGCACTCTGCAAAGGGTGCTTTTTTCATGCGCTGAGAAAGGAGAAACCCATGCCGAACGGTGCAAGAGCCCGCCCGAATGCGCGTCCCGATCACAGCGGACCGCAGCGGCGGCAGTTTGAATCGAACAAGAAGAAAATCTACGCGACGCAGAAGGTCTGCGGCATCTGCGGCAAGCCGGTTGACTTCCGGCTGAAATTCCCGCATCCGCTC
>CAMNJD010000137.1 GCA_946540705.1 uncultured Ruminococcus sp.
CAAGCCTTTGAAAAGGCTTGAGCGAAACTTTTAATATGGGCGAAATTAAAACTATTTGTTTTAACCTTATTTTTCCGACCACCTAAAAAAATACATACCCTAAAAAAATATTTGCAAAAAGGACTTGACAAACGGATTGCTCTGTGCTATAATCTATTTCGAGAAATATCTAAATTGAAATTTCTCTAAATACTTTCCGCGTTCTGCAACAAAGGAGGTTTTCATATGCTGCTGCAATCGCGTTCCCTCGATGAACTCAAAGACTATCTCCCGCTTCTGATCCCGCTGATTATTGTACAGTTCATTTTGCTGACATGGGCGATCGTCCACATTTTCCGGCACAAAACCTATAAGCGCGGCAGCCGTGCGCTCTGGCTCGCAGTCGTCATCATCGGCATGGAATATATCGGTCCGATTCTATACTTCGTTCTCGGCAAAGAAGAGGATTGACTGATATGGACATCCTCGAAGTCAGGGAACTGAAAAAGCATTTCGGCAGCAAAACCGTTCTCAACGGCGTGAGCTTTTCCGTTCCGGAGCATTGTGTATTCGGCTTTGTCGGCAGAAACGGCGCAGGAAAAACCACGACCATGCGCGCGATTCTCGGACTGCTGAAGCCGGACGGCGGAGAGATCTATGTCTGCGGCGAGCGTGTCCGCGCCGGCAAAACTGCCGCAGCAGGAACCGTCGGATTTCTGCCGGATGTGCCGGAATTCTACGGTTATCTCAATGCCCGCGAATACCTCACACTCTGCGGGGAGATCACCGGCATCCCTTCGCGCACTTGTAAAAGCCGGTGTGACGAACTGCTGAAGCTGGTCGGTCTCGATCACGAGAAGCACCGCATCAAAGGCTACTCCCGCGGCATGAAGCAGCGGCTCGGCATCGCACAGGCACTCATCAATCAGCCGAGACTGCTCATCTGCGATGAGCCGACATCCGCACTTGACCCCGTCGGAAGAAAAGAGATTCTCGATATCCTGCGGGAAGCAACTGCGCAGACCTCGGTTGTGTTCTCGACACATATTCTCCCGGATGTTGAGCGGGTATGCAGCCGGGTCGCACTGCTGGAAGGCGGAAAAACTGCGTTTTCCGGCACGATCGGCGAGATCCATGCGCTGAAGGCCGGCACAGACCTCGAACTGACTCTCACCCGCGCCGAGGATACGGAAAAGGTCACCGCGGCATTTCCAAACAGCACCGTTTCCGAGGGCAGGATCCTGTTTCCGAAAGCCACCGATCGGGAATGTGCGGAGCTGATGGCGTTCCTTTCCGCACAGCAAATTCCGATTATGCGGCTGGAACGGCATGAAGCCGATCTCGAAGATCTGTTCATGGAGGTGATCGGAAAATGAAGGGGTTTTCTGCATTCCTGAAAAAAGAATTCCGCGAACTCATCCGTACCAAACGGCTGCTGATCCTGCTGTGTACCGCCCTGATCTTCGGGATCATGAACCCTGCGATCGCAAAGCTCACACCGATGCTGTACGAAATGATGTCAGATGAACTGGCTGCGCAGGGCATGACAATCAGAGAGATCACCGTGACCGCAGCGGACGCATGGGCACAGTTTCATAAGAATATGCCGCTGCTGCTGATCGTGACGCTGATTCTGAACAGCGGCATCTATACCGCAGAGTATTCCGGAGGCACACTGATCCCGCTGCTCACAAAGGGCCTTTCCCGCAGTGCTGTCGTCCTGTCGAAATACATGGCGATGCTGCTGACATGGAGCGCCGGACTCTGGCTCTGCTGGGGCGTCACCTATTTTTACAGCGGATACTACTGGGATAATTCTGCTGTGCATTCCCTGCTGTTCTCCGGTGTCGGCTGGTGGCTGTTCGGCATCATGCTGCTGAGCTGCAACGCGTTTTTCTCCGCTTTTGCGAACTCCGGCGCACAGGTAATCCTCGGAACCGGCGCAGTCTATTTTATCATGATGCTGCTGCAAATGATCGGCAAAATAAAGCAGTACGTGCCGCTTCGGCTCACAGAAAGCACCGCGCTTTATCAGAACAGTCTGAAGCCTTCGGACTGCATCTGCGCTGTTTCGGTCACCGCAGTGCTCTCGGTGTTATTCCTGCTGACTGCGCTGCCTTTGACCAGACGCCGCCAGATCTGAGAAACATGACGATTCAGACAAGATTTCAGAAAGGGAGGGCAGAGCATGGGGTTCCCGGAAACCTTCAAAGCACTTTCAGACCCCGTCCGGCGTGAGATTCTCACCATGCTGCGAAAGGGGCGTTTATCCGCCGGCGATATCGCATCGCATTTCGATATGACCGGCGCAACGGTTTCTTATCATCTCAAGCAGTTAAAAAATGCTGACCTGATTTACGAGACCAAGGAGAAGAACTTTATCTTTTATTCCCTGAATACCTCAGTTTTTGAGGAGATCCTGCTCTGGGTCTCCCAATTCACATCGGACAGACAGGAGAAGGAGGTTACAGATTATGAAAATTCTGACAAAACGTGATATTTTCAGCATTATTCTCTGCTTTTGTGCAATCATTCCCGGTGCGGTCGTTTATTCCAGGCTGCCGGACCGTGTGGTCACAAGCTGGAGCATGACTTCGTCGGAAACCGGCACCATGCCAAAGCCGTTTGCGGTGTTCGGAATCCCACTGGTCTTCACTGTACTAACCCTGATTTTCTGCATCTATGCACGAAAGCTTGAAAGAAAGCAGCGCACGGGCAAACTGGCACCCGCAGTGCAGATCGGCTTTCCCGCAGTTCTGTATCTCACGCAGAGTATCATTCTGATGTATGCACTCGGAAAGCTGAAAAACATCGGCTTTGTTACATGTCTGTTTCTTTCACTGTTCATGCTGATTTTCGGAAATTATGCGCCGAAAATCCGGAAAAACTGGTTCATCGGAATCCGGACGCCGCACAACATAAAAGACGATGAGCTCTGGCACAAAACGCATCGCCTTGCAGGATTCACCATCACAGCAGGCGGCGTTCTCGCACTGGCTTCAACGCTCATGAGCGCATTTATCGCAGTGTTCATCATTATAACGGCTGCAATTCTGATTCCGTCTGTCTACGCAGAAGTCACCTACTACCGCGGCAAAAGCACGGACAAATAAGTACAGCGAGGGCTGCGAAACCTGCAATCGGTTCCGCAGCCCTTTTCATTATGTATTGACCGGCATTCGTTTCAGCAGCGTAAGATCGGCTGCGTTGAGTCTGCTGCCGCCATATTTTTGATTTTATCCCTCAGTTGTCTTGCGGAACGGATCATAGCATAACCTCCGTATATGTCCTGACTTTTTCAGTGATGCCCAGCATTTCTGCATAATGCATCAGATTCGGCAGATTTTTCTCTTTCCGCTGCATATATCCGCGAATTGCAGCCTGATACGCTTGAATCTCAATCTTCTTTTGATGCTTAATACGCGCACTCAATTGACAGCACGGAAGAAGAAGCCGTATATCCATTTGAAAAGCCGTACTGTTCTGAATGTGGAGCGGAAATGAAATTTATTTTTGATTTAGAAGCAAAGAATCTAAGATGTCCAAAATGATGCGCCGATACATGGAAGTCAGCACCAATATCTACAAAACATACCTCAAGTATGTTTCACCGGACGATATTCATGTGTACTCGATCGACGAAGTTTTCATTGATGTAACGAACTATCTGGAAACCTACCATTGCACGGCACATGAACTGGTCATGCGCATGATACGGGATGTTCTGAAAACATCCGGCATTACTGCGACAGCAGGCATCGGAACAAATCTGTTTCTTGCAAAGGTCGCTATGGATATTGTGGCAAAGAAAATGCCGCCCGACAAGGACGGCGTGCGGATTGCAGAACTGAATGAAATGACATTCCGCGAAAAGCTGTGGGGACACACCCCGATCACGGATTTCTGGATGATCGGCAGCGGAACGGCAAGGCGGCTGGAATCGCTGCATATTCATAACATGGGAGAACTGGCGCGGCAGTCAGAGTATGACGAGGACAGTCTGTATAAGCTGTTCGGTGTCAAGGCGGAACTGATTATTGACCATGCATGGGGCTGGGAACCCTGCACGATTGCAGCGATCAAGGCATACCGTCCGGAGAATCACAGTCTCAGTCAGGGACAAGTCCTCTCCTGTCCCTATTCTGCCGAAAAAGCAAAATTGATTGTCCGCGAAATGACCGATCAGCTTGTGCTTGATCTGGTACGCAAAGGGCTTGTCGCGGATCAGCTTGTGATTGACATCGGATACGATCATTCAGGAATACCGGAAAACTATACCGGTACACTCGCACGAAACTACTACGGCAAACTTGCTCCGAAGCCAGCGCATGGCTCTGTCAATCTCGGCAGACACACATCCTCTACCAAGCAGATTCTCGCAGCAGCGATGCGGCTTTTCGACCGGATTATCGACAGTGAGGTGCTTGTCCGGCGACTGAATGTTACGGCGAATCATATCATGTATGAGCGCGATCTTGCAGAGGACGATACGCCGATTCAGTACGGGCTGTTTGATGATGTTGAGGAGCTGGAACGGAAACGGGAGCAGGAAAAGATTGACCGCGCAAAGGAACGGAAATTGCAGGAAGCTGTGCTGTCTATCAAAGGTCGGTACGGCAAGAATGCGATCCTGAAGGGCATGAACTATCAGGAAGGTGCGACTGCCCGTGAACGGAACGGACAGGTCGGCGGTCATAAGGCTTGAGGTGAGGATATGGACGATTTTTCAGATATTATGAATCTGCCGCATCATGTCTCTGCGAAGCGCCGCCAGATGCCGCTTGCTGACCGCGCTGCACAGTTTTCCGCATTCGCAGCACTGACCGGCTATGACGAGGAAATCGACGAGACTGCCCGTCTGACCGATACCCGCGAGGCAATGTCGGAAGATGATATTGCGGAATTGGATGCTGCTTTCCAGCGGCTTCTCAGTATGGAATCAGAGCAGCCGACAGTAACGGTGTCATATTTTCAGCCGGATGAGCGCAAAGAAGGCGGCAAATATGTTATATATACAGGAGTTTTCAGGCATTTCGATGCTACAGAGAACAAGCTGATATTTACTGATAGCACTCGGATTCCGGTTCAAAACATCAGTTCAATTATCAATGAAGATATTAGCGAGAGGAGACTAGGGGATTAAACTCCAGTCTCCTTTATTTTGTATATCAAAACAAGAGTATTATAATCCATTCCTCTCATGGAGTGTCCATTCAGGGAGATCTTCCTTCGTGATTTCGTTTAGCTCTTTATCTGAGATATCCGAAGTATTAGCCAGTCTATTTGCTTGGTTTGACAGTGCAAGTTCAAACAGATTTCTCATTTCACGGCCATTGTCCAGTACACATTTACCACCTCCCATAGAAAAATCTCTTTCGATTCGTCTGTATGGAACTGTCAATGAACTTACAAAAACCGAGCTGTATGCTTGTCTATCCTGATTATAGCAAAACAGTTCGACATAATTTCCATAACTGGAATAATTCTTCAAATTTTTTTATTATACCATTTCAGATAGACAAAATTTGTACTTCTGAGAGATTTCGGCAAAAAAGAAAGAGCCGTTTTGTAACAGCTCTCTGAGT
>CAMNJD010000138.1 GCA_946540705.1 uncultured Ruminococcus sp.
CCTCAGCATTCTATAAGGGGAAGATTGGGGCTTGGGGAAAGTATCCCGTAGGGCTGCTTTCCCCATTCAAAATAGCATCGCGAAGCGATACCTTATTCTATTTAACCGTTCTAAACTACCTTTTTTGTGCGAGAATTCACCCAAATCTTTATTAGCCCGATTATTATTTCACAGCGTGTCAATTCGCCTGCGGAGGCTCTCCGCTCGAATCGCATCAGGCGTATTCACCCCTGCGTATTGCGCGGAAAATTGCGTTATTCCTCGTCCTCGCCGGACGCAAACTGCGACTCATGCCGCGTGAAGAAGTCCGTGCGCGGCGGCAGGAACTTCAGCTTATGGTTCGCACCGGTGAAGAAGCTGACCGGCTCGAAAATATGATCCCACGACCAGATGCGGTCATCGACCTGCAAATATTCCTGCAATTTCGCGGTTCCGAACGGCACGATCGGGTGCAGCAGGATGCCGGCAATACGGATCATATAGAACAGATTGCTGAGCACCTGCTCCACTTCCTCACGGCTCTGCTCATCGGGCTTCAGCGCCTTTGCCATGTACTTGCTGGCATTGCGGATATAGCTGTCCAGCACATAAATGCACTGGTGGAACGCAAATTTCGACATATGCCGCTCATATTCGAGCACAGCCTTTTTCGCCTCGGCAAGGAACTGCTCCTGAGGCTGCACATCCGGCAGCATGCCGTCTGTGACCTTCTGCGCGGTATAGAAAGCCGTGCGGATGATGCGGTTGTAGACATTCGAGAGCAGCAGGCCGTCCTTGATGACAGGATCCTGCTCCTTCGGGTCGGCATCGGGATTATACGGCTTCGGCATGAAGCTGACCGAGCGCTGACCCAGCCCCAGTCCGAGCCAGTGCATACGGAGCTGCTCCGGGGTATAGTGATTCAGCAGATCATCTGCCATCGGCGGCTTGACTGCGCCGGAGCTCGATGCCTTCTTGTCAAGAAACAGGATATGGTGATTTGCGACGATGACCGGCATTTGCAGTTCACCCTCGGGCGGATTGCAGGTCTTTTCTGCGGATTCCTGCTGTGCCATCCACATCGCGGGCTCTGCAATGCCGTAGAAATAAATATTATCCTGTCCGATGAACTGATACACAGTTGCGTCCTTGCTGCACCAGTAATCCCTGTATTCCTCTTTGCTTCTGCCCTGCGATTCAAGATACGCCTGCGTAAAGGAGATCGGTGCCCAGAGGGATTCCGGCCAGACCCAGACAGTCAGGCCGTCGGCGCCCTCAAGAACCGGTGCCGGGACGCCCCACTCGATGTTTCCGGTCAGGCGGAACGGGACGAGCGTCTTGCCGGTGCGGTAGCGGATGCCGTTTTCCGTGAGGATGCGGCAGGCTTCGTCGCAGTCGTGAAGTGCAGAAAATTCAATCGTGAACGAGGGCTTTTTCGGCTCCTCAAGATAATTGTGCGCGGGCATCTGATCCTTCAGGGAGAGATATTTCTCCTCGAATTCCCGCTTGATGTAAATGACAGGCGGCTTCAGGAATTCCCCGATCGTTTTCCACACGACCGGACGGATCGACTTATCCTTCTGCATCTCCGCGACCCAGTCCTGCATCAGCTTCTCGTAATCGCGCAGCTTGAAATACCAGTTTGTGACAGGCCGCATGGACGGCTTTTCGCCGGTGAGTGTCGAGACAGGATTCAGCAGATTCTCCGGCATATACTGATGTCCGAGGTCACATTCATCCGCATAGCCCTTCTCGGAGGTGCAGCCCTCGACCGGACATTTGCCGATGACCTGACGGCCGTTGAGGAACACGCCTGCCTTTTCATCAAAGAACTGCATTGTCGTGATGCGCTCAAGCTGTCCCTTATCATAGAGCGACTGCAAGAATTTCAGCGTATAATCGGCATGGATCTCCTTGGTTCTGCCGAGGCCGGAGGCGCCGAACAGGTCAGGCGAAATGCCGTAAGCCGCGAGGGTCGCCTTCTGCTTATTGTGATTGCGCTGAACAAAGTCTTCCAGCGAGCCCTCGAATTCACCGGCCTCGACCTTTTTGCGCCAGCCCTCCGCAATCGGGGAGCCGTAGCAGTCGGTACCGGAGACAAAGATCACATTTTCCCTGCCGATGCGGTCGCGCAGGAAGCGGGCAAAGGTATCGGCAAACACCAGCATTCCGCCGACGTGGCCGAAATGCAGCTCCTTGTTGCCGTAGGGCATGCCGCCGGTAATGACAGCGCGCTTCGGAAAGACCGGGCGCGGAATTTCAAAGTTCGGATTCTGATTTTCTCTGTTTCTTCCCATTTTGAATATCCTCTCATATGACACAGATTGAGACAAAAATTTTTCATCTTATTATACCATACTTTTTGTGAAAAAGCAAGAACTATTTGAAAAATAAAAGCTCGAAATCCGTCAAAATATACAGTTTGTTATTTTTTGGTAGAAATTAACCGACCAAAATGCAGAAAATGAGCAGCCCGAAAGGGGCGATGTTGATATAGAAGTATTCGCCATAGTATTTCTGATGTCAGGTCAGAAGAAATATGGCGTTTCTATTGACCACTCAGCGATGTTATGCTTATAATTGTTGCTAACATCAATCAGAATTTGCGGGTATAACTTCTCCCAATTTACTCCATTCGATCACATGTGTCATTTCTCCCCACAGATCGGGGGTGACAACCCAAG
>CAMNJD010000139.1 GCA_946540705.1 uncultured Ruminococcus sp.
GAAACAGGTATTGAGGTGAAATTCAGCATTTGAAAAAGTGCGGAATTTCGGTATTTTTTAGTGTTGATAAGGTGATGCGTAGGGCGTTCCAATCGGCAACATTATCACCACTGCTGCTAGCGACAGAAGCGATACTATTCCGTAATATGGAACCCATTCGTAGCACGCCACTGTCAATACAAAGTCTGCAACATAGAGTGTCATTGCAATGATGTGGCAGCGCTTTCTCTGCTCAGGGGTTGTTGGTTTATTGGTATTCTCGACCGGTCCGAGAAACCAGATTCCCAACCCGCACCATATAAGCAGAAGCAGCAGGATGGAAAGATCCACCCACCGTACCAGAAGTTTTCCGAGTGCCAGAACAAGGATATAAATCAGGCAAAAAGTCAGGTTGCAGCGAAGATAACTTGTGCAATGATATCCTCCGATATAAAGTCGGATGATGGTGAAAACAACACCAAAAAGGACAGCCGGAATGAGTGAATGTGTCAGGCATCCAATCACCAACAGGAGCAGGTAATTGACGATTGAGGATATCGTAATCTCAATCCCATATGCGCAGATCTCCTGCGCATCCTTGTCATCCAGTTCCGGATTGCTGTGATGCATTTTCTTAACCATCCACCAAGCGATCTTATGGTACATAGCCATCTGATGTTCTGATCTGTTTTCTCATAAGACATCATTCCCTTCCGAACCTGTTGCGGAAACCCGGAATGTCTTCTGTTGATTCCAATTATAATCATCGCTCAGAAAAAGTCAAGGATTCTGGCACGAATGACCGGAACTTTGGCACGAATGGTTTTTTGAGCCCTTGCAATCGCCAAAATGATGTGATATAATAATAGTGAAAGGAGAGATGCCAAATGCTGCGCGCCGCGATCTGTGACGATGAAGAAAACCTGCTCCGCATTATGCAGCGGTCGATTGATACCGCATTTCATCGTGCGAAGTTTGCCTGTACCCTGGATGCTTTTCCATCCGGAACCGCTCTGTTAGAAGCACATCAGCGTGAACCATATGATATTCTGTTCCTTGACATCTATATGCCGAATCAGAGCGGATTTGAAATTGCAAAGGCTGTTCGTCAGCAAAATGAGGAAACACTCCTGATTTTTGTGACATCACAGGATGCGTTGGTCTATAACAGCCTTGACTACCGTCCATTTCAGTTTGTTCGGAAAGGCAAATCCGATTCTGTTACAACCGAGCTTGCGGCAGTCACCAGAAAGCTCGTTCACTATTTTCGTGAGAATGAGCAAATCGAACTTGATCTGGGCGTTGGTGAGCGGCGCTCGGTCGCATATCGGGAAATATCCTATCTCAAAAGCAGTCTGCACTATATTGAATATCATTTATCAAATGGGGAGTGTCTGCGTGTGCGTCAATCTATGGCAGATGCGAAACAGCAACTTGAGTCCCATGATTTCGTACAGATCCATCGTCAGTATATCATCAATCTGCGGGCGATTGAACGAATCAGTGTGACCAATTCCAATGTCAGGCTGTATTCCGGTGAGTTGCTTTCTATCAGCAAATCGCATTACGATGCAGTGATGGAACGATATCGTCTGCACAAGAGGGAGACAACATGAAGGAAGGACTTTGGACAGCGTTTGAGCTGTTTGTCAACTTTTTTGAGGCATTTGTGGGAATGCACTTCGTCTGTGTATTTCTGGGTGAAGATGTACGCAAACGGCAAGGTTTTGTACGCTGGTTGATTTTAAGCTGCCTGATCGCATCGGTTACAACGGTATTTAATTCCTTTATGATTTATGAAGGGGTTTACATATTCGTATATATTGTGATCGTGTTTCTGTATTCTCTCTTTATTTTACAAGGAAATGCAGCACAAAAGGCATTTGTTTCCGTTTTCACGCTTGGTACAATGCTCACAGTATCAAGTATGTGGACAAGCATTGTTTCTTCAACAGTGGGGGTTCAGATGATTTCGTTATTGTCTGAACCCGGCATAATCCGTTTTATCACAATTCTGCTTGTGCAGACTACGAATATCTTATTGTTCGGCGTCTTGATTCACTTATTCAAAAAAGGCAGGACAAGACTGCAAAGACTTGAATGGATTTTATTGCTGATGGTTTTTCTCTTTTCCGGTGCAGTCATGGTCTGTATGCGAATCGCAGAAGTGCAGGAGCAATTTTCCAAGTCCACTAAAATCCTTTTTCTATGTGTAGATATATCAATTGTTGCCATCAATCTGATCACACTCGAAGTAATCAGTATGTTAAACAGGCATAATTCAGAAAAAATGGAAACAGAGCGATTGAAAATGCAGCTGCAATACCAAACGCAATATGCGACCGCTGTTCAGCAGCAAGAGGATACAATCCATAAGCTCCGGCACGATATGAAGCACAATATGACCGTAATTCGCTCTCTTGTGGAGGAACATGATGACCAGAAGCTGAAGGCATATTTAGACCAATATGCTGAACAGTTCCACGCTTTGATCTCATTTATTCACACAAATCATGTCAGCGTGGATGCGATCATCAACACAAAGCTGACATATGCACAGGAAAACGGAATTGAGGTCGTTTGCAGAATCGATTCTAATCTTCCCCCGTTAAGAGACATAGATTATTGTACCCTTTTGGGTAATTTGCTTGATAATGCGATTGAAGCATCACTGAACAACCTGTTGCAACCGGAAATTGTATTAGAAATGCATTGCGAAAACGAGCAGTTACTGATTCAGATCAAGAATCGAATCGATACGAGTGTTCTCACAAGCAATCCAAAATTGAAAACATCGAAGCAAATCAAAAGTGAACATGGCTTTGGAATTCGCAGTGTTCAGGAAATTGCTGCATATTACGATGGAAGTGTTGATTTCTATGAGGACGGAGGCTACTTTATTGTCGCTGTCTGTCTGCATTATAATAGTGCCAACATTGATAATGCATAAAAAACAAGCAGGATCATGAGAAGACTCTGATCCTGCTTGCTATGAAGCACCCCATCGGATGGGTATTTCAAAATGCTATTGGCTATTCAAAGCGAATAACACAGCTAACTTTATCGGATTTGGTTTGCGTGGATTCCGCGCTGCCTTCTGGGCATTATCCATTTGAAAAGGCTTGAGCGAAACTTTTAATATGGGCGAAATTAAAACTATTTGTTTTAACCTTATTTTTCCGACCACCTAAAAAATTACAT
>CAMNJD010000140.1 GCA_946540705.1 uncultured Ruminococcus sp.
TCGCCAGAGCCTTGAACGGCGTACCGGACAGATGCAGCGTGAACAGCCGTGTCAGCTGATAGAACGCTGTGTCTGTCTTGTAGGTATCAACGCCCTCATGTGCTTCATCAATAACAAGAAGTGTCCAGCGCTCTTTTTTGACATAGTCCAACTTATCAAACTTGCCGCCGAAACCGATGCCGCCCTTCAAATCCTGCAAGCTGATGAATTCTATCTTGGAACGGCATTCTTCAATGCGCTTGCCCTGCATGGATTGCAGATACTGCTCCTGTGTCAGCACAAAGGGCTTGCCTTTCAGCGCGTCCGTTTCGCTCACAAACACAAAGCCGGATTCATCGCCCAAAAACTTGACGAAATCCTCATACCACGAATTCGCAATCGCCGGTCTGTTCGTAACAATCAGCACATGACAAGCAGCCGGACGCTTTGCAGCTAACAACCGCTTGCAGAGATCGTATGTCGCAAGGGTTTTGCCAAAACGCGGTTTCGCATTCCAGAGGAATTCAGCATCCTCATGAGATTGGAAGTATGCAAAGGTCTGTGACACGGCAGCTTCCTGTTCGGCGCGGAGCTGATACGGAATCGCTGTACCGACGGCAAACTGCATTCCTCTGGATTCCTTGAATTCAATGAGCATCTGTTTCGATTCATCGCTGCCGATGTGAAACCACTCTGTACCCTTTTTGCGCTCAATTCCGCGCTTTTCCAGATAGGCATGGAACAGATGATCGTCGAAAGTATCGCCCGAACCATCATCATAGACCGCAGCTTTCTTCCAGCCGAAAGTCCAATAGGTATCGCTGGTATGTGTCTGCTGATTGATGCGATCTTCGACGGTCTGCCGGTCAGTGTAGCCAATCTTAATCCAGCCGTCATGCGTATGGTCGTTCGGTGTCAGATAGCCGTAGACCATTGGAATGACGCGCTTTGTTGTATTTACATTGATAGGACGCATAGTTTCCAAGCACACCTCCTATTTTTGTTATGTATTATCATTCAGTTGATTATCAATTTCTGTAATATAGGATTGGAGCATACGACTGGTTCTTGCCTGAATTTGCACTTGTCCTAGACCATGCTCCCTTAAATGCTCCAATGTGAAAGTTCCGTCTGGATATTGCTTTACCAATTCTAGCTCAATGTATTTAATCTTTTTTGAAAAGTAATTGTTTGATTTCTTTGCTGGAATTGCATAACTATTTCTTTGCAATGTTTCCTCGTCCACATGATCTGCGACTACTATACACTTATACCTTATTTCGCCGACAGGACTACCAATGTAAATATAGGCTGTGTCGCCTTTCTTAATAGTAAATGAATTCTTCCAGACGACACAGGTTTGTTTAGAAAAATGCTCTGTAATATCAAAGAAACGAATGTTACACGGTATAATCCAGTTTTCAGCCATTTTTAACTCCATATCTCTTAAAGTTGCATTTCTACAACATTATTTTCAATAAAGCGTATTTCCTCTTTTGAGAATCCATACATCTCATATAATTGTCTATCAAGGGCAACCAATCCCAAGTCCCAATCAATCTTGCCAGAAGAAGAAAAGTCTTGCACTGGTACATACTTCCATTTTGGTGCGGGACAATCTTGCGTTATTTTAAGAACGCTCAACATACACCGCAAAAACTTTGTTTTCAAATACTTCTGAATATGATGTATAGGTTCTTCTGTATCATAGCAACCAATGCTTATGAATGTTTGTGTATGTGCAAGACCTGGTTCAGCAATGACAGTCGGTCCCGTAGCTTCTCCAAACTTGCCGATTCCACTCGCTTTGGGCATAAGGAGCGTATACTTATCCAAGGTTCCGGAAGAATCAACAATATAGTCTCTCCGAATGTAGCGGATAGTTCTTTTTCCATTAAGTAAACCAAGCATTGAAATATACTCTCTGCCATCGTTTGGGACTGATTCAAAGAAAACCGAACCCAGATTGGAAAATGCGCTACTTCTTAATCTATCCGTCAAATCTGGATTCTCTGTTTTCATCAATGCAGAAAGTTGAAAGGAAAGGGGCGAATGAATGATTGAGTCCATATAAACAGTTGTATTCGCCATAACCTTTTTCAAAATCCCATTCAGTTCGGGATATTTAGTGAAAATTCCTATCTCACCAAAAGAACGGTTTGCATCACGATATGAAATAGCGACCCCACCTTTAATGTCGGTATTAGGAAAAATCACTGCGCTTGTGGGCTCATAGTACATCACTTTGAAATGTTCATCATGAAGCATTTTCTGGTTCCATTCTTTTGGCGTATATCCGGCATCAAACAAAAACCTAGCCGGTGTAATTAGTAACACTGCATCTGAAATAGAATAGGATGCGTCCATGAAGAAGTGATATATCGGCGGCATTCTGGTGCTATCACTATCTGTAACATCTTGATATGGTGGATTTCCTATTACAAAGTCAAACTTCATAAAGACCTCCCGTTTCTTAAAATCTGAAAAAAGAATAGACTTGCGACTGCGCCAGTCGAAAACCTTGCACTGAACAGAAATCTCCGGCTTTTCTTCTTCTCCGAATAATAATAGTTGCGTTTGTATTTCACGCGGAATCCCAACCGGCACGATCTCTTTCAGTCCGTCCATTTGCCAGATGTTCCAAGAGATAATATTCGCAATTTTGATAATCTCCTGTTCCGATGCCTTGCGCTGCCAGCGATGCTCCATATTGTCGCAGAATGTCACCAAAAGATTGATTCGGGCAATCAGCAGATTGTCGCCTTGAAATTCATACCCATAGGTGCTTTCATACGCCTTGATTGTCCATTCCCACCATTCGGCTTCATCGGCTGCATTCTCATTCACGACACGCAGCTTGCGATCCAGAACGCCCACACGCTTTGATACAGGCAGCGGTTCGCCGGTTGTCGCATCATACCGCGTCACAAGGAACGGAGCTTCTCCGCAAGTGATTTCTAGCCGCCGAGAGAGGATATATGCTTGCCAATCCTCCGGCTTTTTGAACGGAATCTTCCGCTTGACCGGTTTCCAGCTTTCGCCGGTCTGCTTATTGAAAACATCTGCCTTGCCAAACCATACCTCGTCACAGTGATTGTTCATGAAGTTGCATATCCATGTCGGCGTAAAGACCTCTGCCTTCTTGCGGGTACGCTCCGATTGCTCCGCCTGCGCTTTCAGCACACGCGGCTGTAAGTCAAAGGACGAAAAGCCCAGCAGCGTGTCTACAGTGATCTGATCGGTATCGGTGCAGCCATATTCGGTATAGTTATCCGTCGCAAAGATGATGTTCTTGCCGGTCGTTTTGTCCTGCAAGAGCGATTTCAATACCTTGCGAACGGGATAATCGTTAATCTGGATAAGTTCTTTCACAGGATACCCCCTGTTGATAATCGTGCGAATTATACAATATAGAGTTCACACATGATTCTAATTTTAGTTATAGATACTTGTATTATAGCACAATTTTCTGTGCGTGTCAACCCCATAAAGAGCAAATATACACATAATAAGAGCAAAAATACACAAAAAAACGGATGTGCAGAATAATCGCACATCCGTCACTTCATATTCCAAACCGCTTTACCAAGCGGTAAAACCGGTTTGGCTTTATGTTCAAATGCTGCATCGTTTCCTTTGCAGTCTGATCTCCGGCTTTCCATTTGGCGCACTCTGACTGGAACAAGGCTTCATCAACCGGAATCGGCTTTCGTCCCTTATACTTGCCGTCAGCTTTGGCAATCTCGATGCCTTCACGCTGCCGCTGCAAGATTGTCGCCCGTTCCAGCTCTGCAAGCGCAGCAAAGACTGTCAGCATGAATTTACCCTGCGGCGTATCGGTATCCAGATGCTCTTTCATGGAAATCAGCCCGACACCTTTATCCGAAAGGTCTTGCACAATCTGTAGCATATCCTTCGTGCTTCGGGCAAGGCGCGAGAAATCAGATACCACAACCACATCACCCTCGCGGACATACTCCAGCATCGCTTTGAGCTGCGGGCGGTTCATGTTTTTGCCGCTGCACTTGTCGATAAAGGTTTTGGAGATCGGTTCGGAGAATGTCCGGAATGATTCGAGCTGCCGTGCTTCGTTCTGTTCTTCGGTTGAAACACGGGCATAGCCGATGTAGACCTTTGCCATAAGCGCACCTGTCTTTCTTTTCAGAATGGTAATGCTCTATACTATATATAATAGCACACTTTGAGATCAAATGCAATGCCTAGCTGAAAAGAAAAATGTCAATAGGGTGTCACTGCATTATGGGATATGTCATAATGCAATCCAAGACCTATAAGACATACTTATACCGGCAATCTGGATATGTCGATAGGGTTTACTCTATTCGCACGGACCTAGCTTGCCCTAGTATCAGTAAGGAATATGAACATGAACGAGATTTTGGAAGCTGTCGCGGAACAGAATGGCACTACGGTCGAAGAAGTGCGACGCGAAATGGAACTGGCGATTCGATTGGCAAAGGACGGACCAGGCTTCAAAGCGATATTCGGCGACGAAGTCCCTAGCATTGAGGAATTCATCTTAGTCAGTACTGCTGCTGTGCAGATACTTCAACCAATTGCCAGCTGAAAGAAAAAAGCAGGGGTAGTCATGACACTGTCATGAACTACTCCCTGTCTGTATTTGCATAAAAGCTGGTATAAGCTCCGGATAATCCTTTGCCTTCTCCATCACCATATTCGTCAAAGCCCGTTCAGCGATACTGCGAGGATCACCGTCAGGGCGCACCCATTCTTTCAGGTTTTCCTTGCCGAGTATCAGCGGCATCCGGTCATGAATCGTCCGAACAGGTGCAACAGATTCTCTTGTCAGAACAGAAAACACCGGCACTTGCATCCCGCAATGCTCCTCATAGCGGTACAGACCGGCAAGATATGTGATGTTTGCTCCTTCAGGCTGAATCACATACTTCTCTTTCTTGATGCTGCGCTGCTCATTCGCATTCCGGAAACCGACTTCGGAGGGCGGAACACCCCACTCATAATACCATGAAGCAGGGATAATACAACGCCGTCTGAACCAAGAATCCTTCCATAATGCCTTCTGGTCGGCAGTTTCGATGCGGCAGTTGATGATCGGCTTAGGAGTTGCTTCATGTGTGAACCCCCATACCATAGGAAATACTGCCATGTTTCCCTGCTTATTTGGTGCAAGCACCGCCGCCGTGTCGGTCGGACGGATATTGCCGGACATAGCCATATTCTTTCCGAGCTTCCTCATCATTTCGTCTGCATGCGGCAGCTGCTGCGCTTTTGATATGAAATAGGATAAGGAATGCGAATCAGCATAGAACCAAGTACACATGACAGTCACCTCTGATCCGAGCGAACATATATTCTCTTTTGATTATACCACAAGAGAGATGCTATGTCAATAGGAGAAACAAACATAGAGGAAATAATAAGCGTGAGGTCAGTTTGGTCTCACGCTTATTATTTGTTTCAGAGCATATTGTCACAGCAAAATATTGCAAAAATATGAACAAAATAATGCAAAAGAACGCTTGACTTTGCACTACTAAATGTGATATAATCATGTAAACAGTCCATCTAATTATAGTGCAAATTGCCACTCGTATTTTGCTGAATAGAATAATGATATTGAAAGAAGGGATTGAATGGAACACACACCAACCGTTCTTCAGCGTTTGAAGCGTTATCCGACCTATCAGTTTCACGCAGAAATTCGTTCCGTTCTGCTTTCAGAATCCGAAATCTTTTATCGTTTAGTACTAGAAACCTTCAGTTGGCTTCGCGCACGGCTGAACAACGATGTTCCGGAGGAACTTGATACACCGTCACCGGAGGAATATACGGAGTTATCAGAAGAAAGGCTTCATTCCTTTTCGCTGGATCAAGGCTGGAAAGTAAACGTAACCTATGTGCCGGAACAGGGCATCTGGGCGTTTTCCCTTCATGAAACTGATATGGGTGCCAATCATGGTCAGGAAAATGAACGCCCTCCAGTGCAGGGCAGAATGTTTGAAACAGATATCTCTTTTGTCAAATGCGGAGAATCAGTGCAATGCGGTGTTCGGACAATCGTTACCGAACCTGTTGATTGTGATGCATCGTGCGAGGTGTTTCGTCCGGCAGTTGTTCGGACGTTCCTTACAGACCCGTTGTTCAATTTATCTCACGGCGGAGTGGCACTTGATGCTAAACCTTATTTAATCAGAACCAAGGCAGATGCAGAACGCTTTTCAGCAATATATCAGGACCAGAAATTCGACTACCCGCTGATTGTGATTGCGGATGCCGGATATGAAAAACAAAAGCAGCCAGACACTACACTGCCTCTCCCAAAGCCAAGCGTTTTTTCCTTGAATTATGGTTCAATCAAAATAGGGGCCGCAGAACCAGCATTGGAAACAGGCGGAAAACCAAAGCCATTTCTGACAGAAACCAAACCCAAACAAGCTGCAAAGCCATCTGCAATTCCAAAGTCAGAACCGAAAAAAGCGGTTGTGAAGCGAGAAGAATTCCCATATGCACGGCTGGCAGATAAGCTGAAGGGCTTCGGAATTGTCTGCTATGCTGATGAAATAACATTTTCCGTTCTTGATAACAAACTGCGTCTTTCTATCAGACAGGGTGATATCATTGTATGCATTCGCGGACAAGAAATCGAACGGTTGCGCTATGATGATTACAGCAAGGATATGGAAGACAGCTATCAGAAACTGAAACGCGAAATGCAGAGGCTTCCAAAGCGCCGCGCCTATGATTTCGGGAATGTAGTTTTTCAGGCGGACGCGCATCTGATTGCGCTGCGGGAACGCCGTGAGGCGGCAGAGTCTTTGGAAGAATCCTGTGCGCTGTATCAGCAGGAGAATGCTGAACTGAAAGCACGCCTTGCGGAACTGGAGCAGCAGGATACAGACCTGCGCGAACGGAACGAAATGCTGCGTCTCACAAAGAAGCAGCTGCAATCGGCGCAGGATGAGATTGCTGAACAGCAAACCTATATTGAGGCAATCCAAACGGAATTTCAGGCGCGGCAGGCGGCATATGAAAAAGCGGCTGAGCTGGTACAGTTTTACAAGGATAAAGTAGAGATCGCCGCCGGTTTCCCGACTGATAAGGATATGGTCTGCGGCTGGGCGGAGGAACAGTTTTCTGACACGCTGATCATTACACAGCGTGCGCGTTCAGAACTTCGGAAGTATCACGGCAGTCTCGATATTGCGCTGCTCTGCGACGGTTTGCTGTATCTTGACGCCTATGCCAGAACGCGGAACGGCGAACTGACTGAGGAACAGCTGCAGCTGTACACCGATCAGCGCAATTGGGAGGTTTCTCTCTGCGGCAGAGAGGCTGTTCGGCTGAATGAGAGTGATTATACTGTGACACACGAGGGACAGAAATACATACTGGACATGCACATCAAATACGGCAACCGCGCCGCGAATCTGATCCGTATTTACTTCTGCCGCGATGACGAAACCGGAAAGATCATTGTCGGCTCGATGCCGGAGCATCTGGCGACATCTTCACAAAGTACATAAAAGCTGTCGATTTATTACTCTCCGTTCTCATGCTATAAAAACTTGTCAATTATGGTAGAGGGCTTTTATTGTCTCTCGAATATGTTAATGATTTCGAAGAAAGGGTGAATCATCAATGTCAAGAACCGATGAACTTCGCGTTCTAAATACAGCCATGCAGGAAGATGCTCAGGCAGCAATCGATGAATTGCGTGCAACTGCGCTTGATGCCAAACGTATGAGCAATGTTTTTTATCATACAGGTGATATTATCACGGAACTAGACAAAGAGTTTGCAGAACAAACCAAACTGGATGCAGTTGATTTCGGCTTTCTTTTCTTGGCTATAGCTTTGCAATGTGCAAGAATAGTAATAGTTAACAAGGCCACTGAAATTGAGCCGGCTGGAAAGGGAGATAGAGAACACAAACTGAAAAAGAAACAAAAAGATCTGTTGGGTAAATTTGATGAGGGGCTACGAGAAGAACCTCATGAGTTTTATGCTCCTCTTAATCAAATCATTCTTACACCAGGTGTACCATATGATGCACAAGATGGTGGAAAAGAATACGGCTTGTTTGTAGGGGGGAATCATCGTTTTGCAACACTAGGGCATGATCCTATTTTAGGATTGGTTTTTGGAACATCTAACATTCTAACAAATACAATCACCTGTGCTCATGCGCCGATAATTACAACTAATCATGTCCATTATGAAGTAGATATAATGAAAGGACAACTTCGAATTCGTAAGCCGAAAATCGGGGAGTTCTGTTCGACTTTTGTTACAATAAAAGAAGCAGCAGCACGACTAGAAGATGATAAGAAATCGGTAATTGCCGCGTTGATCAAACAGATTATTCATATATGGACTGACATTTATACTCCAGCCGGAATTCAATTGCCAGCTGCTAATTTGATTCTGTCTCATAAAAATGTTGAGCGCCTAACAAAATATATTAGCGCTGGTGATGTTCTGAAAGTTGGCGTTTCAGCTGGAATTGCAGTTTTGATCAACACCCTCATTGAAACATTACACACCTTATTATATCAAGAAGAAAAGCATGGCGATATCAAATTATATAATGTCAAAACAAGAAAGATTGTTACTACTTCGAATGTGATCGCAACATCAAGTAATATTATCTGGACAGTTGGAAAGACAGTTTTGACTAAAGATCCGATCCACTTAAAAGAACTGGATATTGGTGGACTGATAGTAATGGTTTATCGGTTAGTTACTGATATCAAGTTTATCAACGAAGTTAAACGCGAATTCATAGTTAATCACTTTGAAGAGAAACTCTTTGATGAAAACTATTGGTATGGTATATCGGATTAAGGAGGAGACTATGGCTATTAGTAAAAAGTACAGGCAGGGTGCTGAAGATGTTGGAAAGCT
>CAMNJD010000141.1 GCA_946540705.1 uncultured Ruminococcus sp.
CATTCAAAATAGCATCGCGAAGCGATACCTTATTCTATTTTACCGTTCTAAACCACCTTTTTTGTGCGAGAATCCACCCAAATCTTTATTGGCCCATTTTTTTCACAGATTCCGTATGAACGGAACGGCAAAAAAGCGAACCGATCTGCGGAGGTCACTCAGATCGGTTCGCTTATCGTTTGGAGTGTTCAGTGCAGAAGCTTTTGCTTGAGCAGTGTCAGGTCTGCGGCATTCAGCCTGCCGTCACGGTTCATGTCGCCGGCTTCCCAGTCCGGCAGCGCTGTGTCAGCATCTCCAAGCAGCCGGTTCCGGAGCAGCAGTGCATCTTCTGCATTCACGTTTCCGTCATGGGTGACATCGCCCGGAAGGGTCTGCTGTGCCGGCTCCTGCGGCTGAAACGGTTTGCCGCCGATTGCATACAGCAGCTTTTGCAGCTCCTGATCTTCCATTTTGCAGGTCGTGCGGTTATAATGTCCGCCGGGCGTTGACCACATAATCGGACAGTGCCCGCGCTGATAGGCTTCTTTGCAGACAGACGACAGGAATCTCCGCACAGATTCCGGTTCTTTGTTCTCAGTCGGGCAGCCGTATTCACCGATGATGACCGGAATGCCCTTGTCTGTGAAGCGCGATTTCATCATGTCCATCTCGCTGCGCAGGCTGGCATAATCCTGATCGCTGCCCCATGTCGGGGTTGCCTTGCCCCAGTCTGCGTCCTCTGTCAGGATTGCAAAGCCGGCAGGGGAATAGTAATGCACAGATACTGCCATGCGGTTTGCGGGGTCAGAGGGCATCCGGAACAGGTCGTCGCAGGTGCGGTCGATGCCGGTATTGTATCCGGAAATGAGCAGATGCCGCTTGGGGTTGTTGCCGCCGGATGACCGGATCACATCGACAAAGGTCTGGTTGATTTCGTTGCAGAGCGCATAGGCTTCTGCCTTGCCGTTTGTGCCGCCCCAGGGATTCCATACCGACTCCCAGCCCAGTTCTTCATTCTGCGATTCAAACATCAGGTAGTCGCTGTAATCCTGAAAGCTCTCTGCGATCTGTTCCCACATATGACGGAAGCGCTTCATGCTTTCGGTCGGATCCTCCGGAAAATGATTGACCCATCCGCCGTCCCAGTGAATGTTGATGATCGCATACATGCCGCTTTCCAGCGTCCAGTCCACGATCTGATGTACCCGCGCATCGTATGCACTGTTGATTGTATAGGTTCCGTCATGCTGCATCATATTCGACCATGCAACAGGGATCCGCAGGACACCGAAGCCTTCCTTCGCCATGCCTTCGATGATTTCTTTGGTGATGACCGGACTGCCCCATGCTGTCTCATAATTCTCCGGCTTCCCTTCGCTCCATTTTGCGATCCAGTCCTCCTCATACCAGTTCGGACAGGATTCCAGCGTGTTGCCGAGATTGATGCCGATCCCCATGTCGCGGACAAGCTCCAATGTGGAGATTTCGCGCATATCGGCGGTTTCGGCAGAAGCCGGACGGAACGGGATACAAACTGCGGCGGTGATTGCCGAAAGTGCCGCAGAAATCAAGCGTTTTGCATTCATTCTCATGCCCTCCTGTGGTGAATTTCATACTTTGATTATACACAATCCGCAGGTGGGATGCAACTTACAAAACGGAAGAAAGGTGGACAAAACAGAATCAGTTTTCCGCAAAGAGACTGCGGTAGCTGCGCGGCGTCATGCCGGTCTGTGCTGCAAACTGTCTGAGAAAATATTTGCTGTCCGCATAACCGCACTGCTCTGCAATCTCTGTAATATGCAGTTCGGTCGTAATGAGCAGATACATGGCTTTTGCAATTCTTGCGCGGATGCGGTCCTGCTGGAAGCTGATGCCGAACGCCTTTTTGTATGCATGCCGGAAGGAATCGAGATCGGTTGCGACAAATGACGGGATGCTGATCTGAGAAAAGGAATCGGCAGGGTGCAGATAACACGAATTGCGGATGTCCAGCAGCGTATGATACCGGCTGTGATTTCTGCACTCGGCGCGCTCTGCTTCTGTTTCGGCAATCCGGCATATACATTGCCGGTAAACCTCGTCGAAGCGGCGTCCGCTGCAATACACTGCCGCGCCCGCAAAAGAGTCTGCTCCGCAGCCGGCGATGTACGCCTCTGTCTGCATCAGAACTGCGCAGATTGTATCAAGCGTCAGCTTCGGCTGACCGTTCTGAAACAGGCAGATGAACGTGTTGTCTCTTGCGGAGCATCCTGCAAAGTGGCGGCTGCCGCAGAGCTTCCGGATGCCTTCTGCGGCAGCGCGGAGCATGCACAGGTGTTCTTCCTGCCGGATTCCGGACAGAGGCTCGGAGAACAGGCAGATTCGTATGACAGCCATGAAGCAGCTCTCTCCGCTGATCTCCGCGAAAGCACCGTACAGATTGCGCAGCCCCGCCTCGGAGTACAGCCCTGTGACCGGCTCTCTGGTTTCGGAGAGACTCTGACAGCGGAGCAGATACCGCATATCATTTTTGATGCGGAGATATTCCAGCGCCAGCGCAGCGGCTTTCATCCACTGATAAAACAGTCCGTCGTAGCAGCCTGCGTGATCGTACCGCATGACCAGATGCCCCATAAGATGCGTCCGGAGGAACAGCGGGACGATGTAGAAAACGGACGGTTCCGATGCATCCTGCATCAGAACGGAGAGCGCGTCTGCCTTGGCTTTCACCGGTGCTTTCCGGTCCCACGGCGTCAGGCAGAAGCAGGTGACCTGCCCGGACGGCTGGGCGCCGGTCTCGTACCAGTTCTCGAACAGGCAGAGCGTGACGGTCCGTGCGCCGCGGATCATCCAGTGATATTCACCGATGACCGCGGTCAGTTCTTCGACCGACCGGCATTCTACGGCGCGCTGTTCCATGGTGTTGTAAACCGTAAAGAAGACCTGATCGTGCATTTGCTGTGCAGCGCGAAGGCTTTGAAGATAATGCACATCGTCCCGCTGACAGGAGC
>CAMNJD010000142.1 GCA_946540705.1 uncultured Ruminococcus sp.
GCGACAGCGCTGCCAGAACCTCCATTTCGTGCCCTTTCGGATATTTCTTCTTCGCGCCCTCCAGCGCAAAGAACAGCTCCAGCAGGCGGGTCACCTTGTCCTCCGGCAGCCCGTAGGTCAGGCAAAGGATATATGCGCAGAACTGCGGGAACGTGCTGTCTGAAAACGCGGTCTTCAGGTGGGAATGGGTCTCCTCGCACTCCGCGAGAAGCTCCCCGTCCGTTTTGTCAGAGAGCGCAAGCAGGCACGCCGCAGCAACGTCGCGGTCCGACGTGATGATCGGATGCTTCTTCTGGAAGGCATCAAACAGCGCCTTGCCGCGCTCTGCGATCTGCGCTGCCTGTTCCTCGTCATACGTCCGGCTGAGCAGAATTGCGAGCATTGCGACATAGAACGATCTGCCGCAGCGCTTCTTCATCACGTCATAGATGCGGCTGATCTTCTCGATGGCTGCCTCCGGATCGTCCGACAGACAGAGCGCCGCAAGCAGCGGCAGCTCGGTTCTGACGACCAGATAAGAGATCGAGCTGACCTTTTTCGAGATGATCTTCCGGAGCGATTTCAGTGTCTCGGCATCTGCGGTCACGCCGGCTGTCGTCATGATATAGGCAGCCAGAACGTACATATTCATGTTTTCCAGCTTGACGGCTTTTCGCAGCGCGTCGCGGTTTGCGATGAAGGATTCGCAGATCATCGGTATTTTTTCGCTTGCAGCCGTTGTGCCGTTTGCATGCTGTACCGATGTATCAGCGGTTTCGGTGACCGGTTCCGTCACAGCCTGCATTGCGGCAGATTCGGATTCCTGTGTGTGCGGCATTGTGATACCTCCATTCGTCAGTTGTGTTCATTCGGGTCGGCACCGACCTGCGATATTATTATACATCATTGCCGCTGAAAAAGCAAGGCGTGCCGGGACGGACATGAGTGCTTTTGTGCTGTCCCCGAGCCTGTCGCCCGATTTCAGCGACCGAAAAACAATACAGAAATCACATCAGAAAGCCGGTTGTTCTTGGACGGCTTTTCTTTTGGAAACATATTGCAATTTCAGTTTGTTTATGCTATAATATAAGCATGAGTTTGCATAGGCTAACTATTCGGCACAAGGAGGAATCGGAATGTCGGCAGTTGAATTCAAGGACGTTGTGAAGATTTACGGAAAGGGTGAGGGAAAACAGGTCGCGGTCGACCATGTGAGCTTTACCATTGAACAGGGAGAGTTTGTCGTCATACTCGGACAGTCCGGCGCCGGAAAGTCAACCGTGCTGAATATGCTCGGCGGTATGGACATTCCGACCGAGGGAAAGGTCATCGTTGACGGCAAGGAGATCTCTTCGTATAACGACAGACAGCTTTCGGAGTACCGTGCAGATACCATCGGGTTCATTTTCCAGTTCTATAATCTGTTGCCGGGGCTGACCGCTTATGAGAATGTTGCGCTCGTGAAGGATATCAAAAAATCGGCGCTCAGTGCAGATGAAATACTGGAGCGTGTCGGTCTTGCCGACCAGAAAAACAAGTTCCCGACGCAAATGTCTGGCGGGCAGCAGCAGAGAGTTTCCATTGCGAGAGCGCTTGCAAAGGACCCAAAAATCATTCTCGGCGATGAACCGACCGGCGCGCTTGATTCGGAAACCGGAAAGCTCGTCATTGATCTGCTGCAGAAGCTGTCAACGGAGCACGGGAATACCGTCATTCTGGTTACGCACAATGCAGATATTGCAAAGTGCGCAAACCGTATCATTCACATGCGAAACGGCAAAATCAAGTCGATCAAGACCAATGAGAATCCGCTGTCCGTGAATGATATCGAATGGTGAGGTGACAGCAATGCTCGGAAGAAAAATGCTGCGTGACATCAAAGCAAACTTTGCACAGTTCTTTTCGATCATGCTTTTGTCGCTGATCGCGATGTGGTGCTATACCGGCTTTCAGGCGAATGTCATCGGCGGCAACAAGGCGAGAACCGATTTTGAAAGCAGCTCCAATTTCGCGGACGGCTGGATCTACGGTGCCGATTTCGGCGAGGAGCAGCTGAAGGGGATTGCAGGAATCAGCGGCATCAAGAATGCGCAGCTCCGCACAGAGGTGCTTGGAAAGGCTGACGAAAAATACAACACCGCTGAAATGTACTGCTATTTTCAGAATGAGAAGACTGTCACAATTCCGCGCACGACAGACGGTGCAGACTTCGATCCCAATGATGAAAACGGCTTGTGGCTGTTCAGCAGATTTGCAGAAACATGGGGCATCAGGGTCGGAGACAAATTCACCGTGCACGTCATGGGGCTTGACATTGAAAAAGAGGTCAAGGGACTTGTCGTCACGCCTGAATATGAATTTGCCTGCGCTTCCACCGATACGGACAGCGACTTCCACAATATCGGATTTGCCTATTTGCCGCAGAAGGTTCTGCCGGAGGAAATGCGCATCAATAACGAGATTATTTTTACCTGTGACGGCAAGGCACTCAGCTATGAGGAGAAAATCGCAGACGCACTCGATGACAACTACGCTTATTTTGCCGACCGGAACAGTATTCGCGGCTGGTATCAGCTTTCGGATGAGCTGGCGCAGCATGACAGCTTTTCGTATATCTTTTCCTTCGTGTTTGTCGCGATCGCGCTGCTTGTCATTATCACGACGATGAAGCGCATGATCGCACAGCAGAGAACGCAGATCGGCACGCTCAATGCGCTCGGCATGAAAAAGCGCAAAATATTGTTTCACTATCTCAGCTACAGCTTTGCACTGTCAACGCTCGGCTGTATTCTTGGCATCATCCTCGGAATCCTGACTCTGGGCAGGATCATGGTCAGTATGTTCGGCGGATTCTATACCCTTCCTGACTGGCAGCCCGGGTTCAGCTACAAGAGCATCATCGTCGCGGCGGTGCTTGTTCTGATCTGCACGGGCACTGCGTATTTCAGCTGCAGGCAGATTCTGAAAATACACCCGTCCGAGGCGCTCAGACCTGCAGCTGCAAAAACGGCGAAGCCCTGTATCTTTGAGAAGCTGCCGTTCTGGGGAAAGCTCGGCTTCAATGCAAGATACAATCTCCGTGATATCTCCCGCTCTAAAATGCGTGCATTTATGGGAATCTTCGGCACCTGCATGGGCATGATGATCATGGAGCTGGGGCTCGGCGCTTATGATACCGTCGATTATGTCCGCGAGTGGTATTTCCACGATATCCAGAATTATGAATATCAGATCATTCTGAATGACAGCTGTACTGTCGAACAGGCGGAGGCGCTGAAATCCGAAACGGACGGCGAGCTGGTCGCAATGGATGCCATATCCATCGCGGCAAAGGATCATCCGACATCTGACGGCATCATCAGCTGCAAGCTGGCTGTGACCGAGGGTGAGCAGCTTTACTGCGTGTCGGATACGGAGCTGAACACAAAGCCGATTCCGGCGGGGACCGTTGCGCTCACCATGAAGCAGGCGAGAAATCTCGGGCTCTCCGAAGGCGATTCGGTCTACTGGAAAACCGCGACCGGTACGAAGTGGAACGAAAGCAAGATCGGTCTGATCTCGCGCCATCCCAATATCACAGGTATCACCATGCTCCGCAAGGATTACGAAGCCGCAGGAATGGATTTCCGTCCGGTGATGCTTGTTTCCCAAAAGAACTGTGATTATGTCGCTGATAACGACTGCGTTTCCGCTGTGCACAGCATGACCGACCTGATCGCCGCCTTTGACAAGATGATGGAGATCATGAATCTGCTTGTCTATTTCATGGTGATCTTCTCGGTGCTGCTCATCGTGATCGTGCTCTATAATTCGGGCAATCTGTCCTTCAACGAGCGCGAGAAGGAATTTGCAACGCTCAAGGTGCTCGGCTTCAAAAGCAGCGCAATTCGCAGACTGTTATCCACACAGAATTTGTGGCTTTCCGTGATCGGTGTGATCTGCGGTGTTCCGCTGGGACGGGTTCCGCTGCAGGCGATGATGGATTCAAACGGCGACGCAATCGACTGGCCGTGTTACATTGCGCCGACAACATATCTCATTGCAGCAGTATTTGTCATGACAGTATCTGTGCTTGTCAGCTTCCTGTTCTCACGCAGAATCAAGCGGATTGATATGGTGGAGGTGTTGAAGGGGATGGAGTGATGCACCGTGCGTAAAAGTCACGCTCCTTCCGGTAGCCCCGCAATCAATCGCATACAAAACCGACCGGGGTCCCGCGGGGCTCCGGTCTGCTGCTTTTATGGGATTCGTATGCGAATTTTGCATTTACATATTGGCAACCGTCTATTTATATGCTATAATAGAATCACATCGAAAAAGGAGGGTCTGCAATGAACGACCGCGAAACCGTAAAGCTGTGCAAGGCACTGGCGGATGAAAACCGCCTGAAAATCCTGCGCCTGCTGAAAAACGGCGAGCTCTGCGCCTGTCATCTGCTGGAGGATCTGCAAATCACGCAGCCGACGCTTTCGCACCACATGAAGCTGCTGTGCGACTGCGGTCTGGTGGATTACCGCAAGGAGGGCAAGTGGATGCACTATTCCATCGCGGAAAATGCGCATGAGAAAATTTTCGCCATAAACGCGGAATATCTCGGAAAGGAGACCGCAAATGACACATGAAGAGACCGCACTGCGCTATTTCGGCGACAAATTTCACTGCTCGCAGTCGGTGCTCGCAGCATACGCGCCGGAGCTTGGCTTGACCGAGGAACAGGCGCTGAAGATCGCATATTGCTTCAATGCGGGAATGCGCAGGGGG
>CAMNJD010000143.1 GCA_946540705.1 uncultured Ruminococcus sp.
ATGAAAAATCACGCATTTTCTTTCATTTTGTTTATAATGGGATTCCAAAGGGACAATGTCCCTTTGGCGGGTTTGGGCGGAGCCCAATATTAATCATCGCGCAGCGATACCTTTTTCGACAGACAGAGCCTTCCCCGAATGAGGAAGGCTCTGTTTATGATTATTGTGCGAGATCCTGAAGCGAAATATAGTTGGCGAGGTATTGCATCAGCTTGGCCAGATCCTGTGCATCAGCCTTGCCGTCGTGTGTGACATCGCTGTTGCGCTTGCCGTCGGCACTCACTTCATTTGCCTTCAGCGTGCTGTCATCGCCGGCAATACGAGCCAGAAGCACAGCATCCATGACATTGACCTCTTTGTTGCAGTCAACATCGCCCCAGACTGCCGGTGTCGGAGCCGGTGTTGCGGTCGTGGTGGTCGTAGTTGTCTCAGAGGTCGTAGTCGTAGTTGCAGTGGTAGAAGTCGTGGTGGCACTGGTCGTCGTTGCGGTGGTGGTCGTAGTTGTTGTGGTGGTCGTGGTAGTAGTTGTGGTCGTACTGGTGGTGGTCTGAGCATCCTTGCGGGTCAGCTTCACATCATCCAGGAAGAAGGAGAGCGACTTGGCAGAGCTGTCATCGTATTCAGTCTGCACATAGAGGCTGATACCGGTTGCGTCAGACGGGATCGTGAAGCTCTTGGAGAGCTCAGCCCACTTGCCCGTTGCCGCAGAAGCATCCACGAGGTTATCATAGTGCTCCTCTCCGCCGGAGGTGTACTGAAGGCCGAGGGTGAATGTCGCATTGGAGTAGTTCGGATCATTGAAGCCTGCGAAGCCGTCGAACTCATATTCGCCGCCCGGGACAAGCTCATCGCTTGCAGCGCTGACGCCGTTCCATGTATCGGTTCTGCCGGTGACATACAGGGACTTGGAGCCGCCGTGCGCAAAGTCGGAGGTGAAGCCGTATTTGACGCTTTCGCCGCGGGCTGCCCAACTTGTACCGCTGCCCTCGAAGGAATCGGAAACGCCGTTGCCGCCGCCGGACGGAGCGGTGTAATTGATCTCAGGTGCAGGATTGGGGTTGGGTTCGGTACCCGGAACCGGATTGGGGTCCTTCGTTGTATAAACATTGAGCTCGGTCACGTCTGCGACGCCGCTGCTCTGATAGCCTTCTGCATTCAGCGCAACCTCATACAGATTGCCGATGCCCCAGCCCTGCTGTGCCCATGCTTTGAAGTGATCGGAAACAGTGATATGGCCGGAGGTTCTCTTGGACTGGCGGACACTGTAATACTGCTTGAATGTGGAAGTCTGGCCGTGGATATCCGGGCCGGTGTGATCCATCGAGAAGATCTTATAGGTTGCGCCGTCGATGGTAACATTCGTGCCGGGAGCATCCGGGCACCATGCGATCCAGTCCTCAATGATGTAGTATTCAACGAGCGGCGGATTGCCGGCAGCGCCGCGGTTCTCGAACCAGCCGTAGACGCACAGACGGGAGTTGCCCTGATTCTGCCAGCTTCCGGTCTGCGAATAGGTAGCAGTGTAGTCGAGGCCGATATATTCGTAATCGGTTGCTTTCTTGGTAGAGCCGAAGGAAAGGCCGCGGCGGGCAAGATAGTTGCCTCTTGAGCAGGAGGCATCCCACACAGCCTTAAAGGTCGCACCCTTACCGAGTGTCATCGAGCCGCTTCCGCCGGTATTGTCCAGCCAGATTTCATAGCTGAAGCCGTCGCATTCATTCTTAAACTGATTCTGACCGTTTCTGACTGAAAGCACGTCGCCGACATTTGCTGCTGACACAGTTGTTGCGGGCACTGAAGTGAGCACAAGAGCTGCTGCGCTCAACAGTCCCAGAAATCGCCTTTTCATGATAAAAATCCCTCCATGTTTTTGAGTGTGTCTTTCTATCTGTATGATTGTATAGTTCCCCCTATACATTAAAGGCAATTATAGTTTACCATACTTTTCTGACAAAGTCAAGTGTTTTTCTTGCGTTTTGCGATTATTTTGTAATATTAGATTAAATTTAGTGATTCTGCACAAGCAGCCGCAGCGTGGGCGGTTCCGTTTGCAGGAAAATGCGGGTTTCTGACTGTGCCAGCAGAGTTTTTTGAAAAAAGTGCTTGACAATTCACTCCGGTTGTGCTATAATAATACGGTATTCAACGGGCTCGTAGCTCAGCTGGGAGAGCGCCGCGTTCGCAACGCGGAGGTCGAGGGTTCGATCCCCTTCGGGTCCACCAAATCTAAATGCGTAATCGGAACGGTTACGCATTTTTCTTTGCCAACAAACACAGGCCGGTATGAAAACCGGCCTGTGTTTGTTTTGATATGAAACCGGCAGATCGCCGGCGCAAGCTGCTCTTATGCGCGGGGCATTTTGGTGCGGATCGCACTCAGGCGTTCGAGCGCCTCGTTCAGTGTCTCGTTTTTCTTTGCAAAATGCAGCCGGATATAGCGATTTTCCGGCTCTTTGAAGAAGCTCGACCCCGGCACTGCGCCGACCCCGACATGCTCCGCGAGCTTCTCGCAGAAATCCAGATCGCTTGCGTAGCCGTACTCCGATACGTCAAGCAGGATATAATATGCACCCTCCGGAACCGTATGCGGGATCCCGATGCGGTCAAGCCCTGCAAGGAACAGATCACGCTTTTCGGTATATTCCGCCTGCAAGCCGCGGTAATAATCATCGCCGAATTTCAGGCCGGTGACTGCCGCCTCCTGCAAGGGTGCAGCCGCACCGACCGTCAGGAAATCGTGAACCTTCTTCACCGTATCAATGATCTCCGGCGGCGCGATGACATAGCCCAGACGCCAGCCGGTGATCGAATATGTTTTCGAGAGCGACGAGCAGGAGATCGTGCGCTCCCACATTCCCGGCAGCGATGCCATGTATGTATGGACATGCGGCGCGTAACGGATGTGCTCATAGACTTCGTCCGTAATGACGAAGGTGTCATATTTCTTTGCAAACTCCGCGATGATCAGCAGCTCCTCGCGTGTGAACACCTTACCGCAGGGATTGGACGGGTTGCAGAGGATCAGCGCCTTCGGATGCTGCCGAAACGCTGCTTCCAGCACATCCGCATCAAAGGTGAACGCCGGCGGGATCAGCGGAACATAGATCGGCTCTGCACCGGAAAGAATCGTATCTGCGCCGTAATTCTCATAAAACGGAGAGAACACGATCACCTTGTCGCCGGGGTTCGTGACGCTCATCATCGCGGCCATCATAGCCTCGGTGCTGCCGCAGGTCACGACGATCTCACCGTTCGGGTCGATGCTTCTCCCCATGAACCGCGACTGCTTTTCAGCGAGCGCCTCGCGGAAATTCTGAGCCCCCCATGTGATCGAATACTGGTGAAAATCCTCTTTCGTGACTTCAGCGAGCCGGTCAAGGATCTCCTTCGGCGGGTCAAAATCCGGAAACCCCTGCGACAGATTGACCGCGCCGTACCGGTTGGAGATGCGCGTCATCCGGCGGATGACGGAATCGGTGAAATTTGCGGTTCTGCTTGATAATGCAGGCATATTGTCCTCCTAAAAGATTGGTGTACCGGACATTGAACCGGTACACCTATTATACTATAATCAAATGGAATAGTCAAGCTTCCGCTCGTCGATGATGCGCTTGGATTTGTGCTCGGAGCGGGTATTCAGTCCGCCGTCCGGATGTACAATGACGGATGCGGGCTTTACGCCGATTCTCGCTTTGAGCGCTGCGGAAACCTCATCGGCAACTGCTGCGTCATCCTTCGGATTATCGGAATTCTTTTCGATCTCAACGGCATATTTGCTTGTGAAATCCTTTTCAAAGATGCGGATGAGATACTCGCCGGTGATGCCGTGCTGCTCGCGGATGACCGCTTCAATGTCGCTGGGGAACACATTGACGGCGGACACGATGAACATATCGTCCTTTCTGCCGAGAATGTGGATTCTGCCGTGTGTTCTGCCGCACTTGCACGGCGTCCGGTCGATGCGGCCGATATCGCCGGTGCGGAAACGGATCAGCGGTCTTGCGTGCTTGCGCAGTGTCGTGAAGACCAGCTCGCCTGTCTCACCGGGCGGAAGGATCTCGCCGGTGTGGATATCAACTGTCTCGACGAGAATATGGTTCTCCGCAATGTGCAGGCCGTCATGATATTCGCACTGTGCGGCGCATGCACCGAAAATATCGGACAGTCCGTAGAAGTCAAAGACCTCTGCGCCCCAGATATCCTCGATCGCTTTTCTGGTCGCGTCGATCGAGCCGCCGAGCTCACCTGCCACGATGATCTTCTTGATGCTGAAATCCTTTTTCGGGTCGTAACCGGATTTCAGCGCCTTTTCGCCGAGCTGCCATGCATAGGACGGCGATGTCCAGATCACGGTCGGCTGGTAGGTTTTCAGGATGAACAGCAGACGTTCGCTCGGAAGCGTACCGCCCCAGATGCAGAGTGCGCCGAGGTTCTGTGCGCCGATGACGTCCGGACCGCCGACATACAGCGAGAAGTTCAGCGCGTGGACATAGCGGTCATTCGGCCGCATGCCGATCTGCCAGAACCAGCGGCTCTCCGTATCCTGAAACTCATCAAAGTCCTTCTTTGTAAACGGGCTCATGGTCGGCACGCCGGTCGAACCGGACGAGGTCGAGATGAAGACCACATCCTCTTCCGGAACGGCAGCGAGCTCTCCGAGGAACGAGCCGACGCCCTGTGTATCGCGCTGTGTTTTCTTGTTGATGAACGGGAATTTTTGCAGATCGGAAAGCTGCTTGATATCGGACGGCTTTACGCCTGCTTCATCAAAGCTGCGCTTGTAGTACGGCGCATGATCGTATGCGAACTGCACGATCTCCTGAAGATCTGCAAGCTGCCGCTTTTCCAGTTCCTCACGGGGGAGCGTTTCCAGCTCCTCATCCCAGTATTTGCTGTTGACATTTCTGCCCATTGTTTTCATCCTCCTGATATACGAGTATTACGATCGGGTTTCTATGATTTTATGATACACGATTTTGCCGGATTTGTCTAATACCTGCATTTTATTGGGTGCTATAGTCTTTTCTTATAGCCGGAAATTCTTTTCGATGAACGCCCACTTCTTATCGCGTTCCCGTATGACGGTGTTCACATCCTCCGGATCGAGATGCTGAAAGCGTCCCTGCTTTTTCAGATACGCCTCCGCGTCTGAAAACGCCTTCGGTCTGTGATTCAGCGTAAATTCGCCGTTTTCGTATTCTGCGAGATACCACAGGCCGCAGTCCACGACCTCCCTCGCGATCTCGACCGTTTCGTCGGCTGCGATTCCCCAGCCTGTCGGACAGGGTGCGATCACATGAATATATTTGGTTCCCCGGATCTTCGACGCTTTCTCGACCTTTTTGATAAAGTCAGCCAGATATCCGACGCTTGCGGTTGCGGCATAGGGGATATCATGTGCGGCAGCGATCTCAAACATATTCTTCTTCGGACGGAGGTTGCCGTGGATATTCCTGCCGGCAGGGGTCGTGGTTGTGCGTGCGCCGAACGGCGTCAGACCGCTTTTCTGGATGCCGGTGTTCATATAGGCTTCGTTATCGTAGCAGATGTAAAGAATATTGTCGTTGCGGTCGATCGCACCGGATAACGCCTGAATGCCGATATCCGCCGTGCCGCCGTCGCCCGCAAAGCCGACCGCCGTGAAATCCCGGTATCCCTTTGCGCGGAGTCCCGCCTCGATGCCGGTCAGCATGGATGCGGTTCCCGCGAATGTTGAGATGATCGAATTATTCGAGAAGCAGAGCTGCGGAAAATTGAATCCGACTGCCGACATACATCCGGCCGGCAGAACAGAAACCGCATTTTGTCCCAGCACCTTGAGTGCTGCTCTGACGGCAAGCGCACCGCCGCACCCGGCACAGGCCTTGTGCCCGTAGAAGAATTCGTCACGCGAGAGCTTTTCAGCCGTTGGATTCGCCATTGCCGTCACCTCCGATTCCGATGAAGTTTACATGATCCGTGCCGTTCTGAATCCCCGCAAAGATCTGCTCAATATCGCCTGCGGAGATATTTCTGCCGCCTAAGCCGCCGATGAAATTATAGCCGGGAACAGAAATCCCCGCTTTTTGCAGTGCGGAATTCACATTGGTGAAGACCGTTCCCTCATTGCCGAAGGAAATGTCCTTTTCCAGCACACCGAACGCCTTTGCGTTTTTCAGCGCCGCTGCGATCTCATCATTCGGGAACGGACGCAGATAGCGGATGCGGACAACGCCCGCCCGAATCCCCTGCTCCCGGAGCCGGTCGGCAGTTTCGCGGCAAAGTCCGGCAATGCTGCCGAGCGTTACAAGAATATAGTCTGCATCCTCCGTGCGATAGCAGTCCAGCAGCCCGGAATACCGTCTGCCGAAGATCTCTGCAAAAGCATCCTCTGTCTCTGCGACAACGCCCCCTGCCGCGAGCATGCCCGCATGTGCCTTGTATTTGAAAATATAATTGGTATCGGGGCCTGCCGAAAACGCCATGTTTTTCGGCGCATCAAAATCAATGCGGTTATCCGTCACATACGGCGGCAGGAACCTGTCTGCCTGTGCCTGCTCCGGGATCTCAACCGTTTCATAGGTATGCGTCAGAACAAACCCGTCCAGATTGACCATGACCGGCGTGGCCACGCGGCTGTCCTCTGCAATGCGCCAGCTCATGAGTGCGAGGTCAAGCGCCTCCTGGGCATTTTCTGCATAGACCTGAATCCAGCCGCTGTCGAGCTGTGAAATGCTGTCGCGCTGGTCGCCGTAGATGTTCCACGGCAGCGCAGTGGAGCGGTCTGCATTCATCATGACGATCGGGAACCGTCCGCCCGATGCGTAATACAGGCACTCGGCCATGTAAAGCAAACCCTGCGAGGATGTGGCTGTGAAGGCTCTTGCGCCCGCCGCGCTCGCACCGATCGCGCAGGACAGTGCGGAATGCTCTGATTCCACATGGATAAATTCCGATCGGAGACTGCCGTCCTCGACCATTTCCGACAGCCGCTCGACCACGATCGTCTGCGGGGTGATCGGATATGCGGAAATAACATCGGGCTTTGCAAGGCGGATGCCTTCTGCAAAGGCCTCATTGCCGGATAAGAATTTTCTGCTCATTTGTGCTCCGCCTCCGTTCCGATCGCGCCGAGCTTGCAGATTTTCGCGCAGATGCCGCAGCCCTTGCAGAAATCGTAATCAATGACCGCCTTGCCGTTCTGAATGGCAATTACGCCGTCCGGACAGTAGAGATAACACTGCTCACAGCCGATACAGCGCCCCGTATCAATGACCGGACGGATACTGCGCCAGCCGCTGTTGACCGATACCAGATAGCCTGCTTCAAACGCTGTTGCTTCCGGAATCTCTGCTGCGGAAAAGGTTTTCTTCTCTCTGAGAAAGGGCTTCATTTCTGCACCGCCTCTCTGGCCAGCTTCACTGCGCTGATATTGCGCGCCTGTATTTTCTTCGGCATATAGCCTTCGATCGCGCTGACTGCCTGCGCCTCTGTGATATAGCCCGAGAGCGCCGAAACGATGCCGAGCATGACGGTATTGACCGTCGGCAGTCTGAATTCCGCAGCGATCGCCTCGCCGTCAAAAGAAAACGTATCGGGAATCGGCGCTTTGGAGTTGACGATGATCCTGCCGTCCGTTTTTAGCTGCGACTGCAATTCCGGCGCATACAGCGTATCGTCCAGAACAACGATATAATCCGCCTGCACGGTCTGACTGCGGTCGAGCACGGGCTTCTCATCGAGCTTGGTGAATGCCCGGACCGGTGCGCCGCGCCGTTCCGGACCGAAAGACGGAAATGCCAGCGCATAGCTTGATGCATTGTCTGAGGTATATGCCGCGCCGAACAGCTTTGCCGCCGTAAATGCGCCCTGTCCGCCGCGCCCGAGCCATAGAATCTCTTTCATGGTCATGATCTCCTACTTGTTTGGTGTGCTTCTATGATATACCGTTTTCCGTGTTTTGTCCAATACCAAAGAGTGATTATCAGTTATCAGAATTTCCGATATCCAGGGAACCACTGATGAAAGTGTCTCCGACGGATTCAAAATGGGGGCGCCCCTCGCTTCGCTGTGTCGAGTTTGCTGCGCAAACATCGAGCCCCCATACCCCCGC
>CAMNJD010000144.1 GCA_946540705.1 uncultured Ruminococcus sp.
CTCTGCCCTCGACCCGCAAGCCTTTGAAAAGGCTTGAGCGAAACTTTTAATATGGGCAAAATTAAAACTATTTGTTTTAACCTTATTTTTTCGACCACCTAAAAAATTACATACCCCAATATTTCCCATACAGACCGAGATGCCGCCGGTTCAGAAATCATACGGCGGGCGGTGAATGCCGGTTTCTGTGATGATCGCAGTGATCAGCGCAGCAGGTGTGACGTCAAATGCCGGATTCAGGCAGCGGATGCCCTCCGGTGCGACCGGCTGTGCAAAATGCAGCGCCGTGATCTCACTGCCCTCGCGCTGCTCAATGCGGATATCTGCACCGGTTCTGCAATTCCGGTCGATCGTCGGGCTCGGGCAGAATACGTAAAACGGCACGCCGAAATGCTTTGCGAGAACTGCCAGCCCCAGCGTTCCGATCTTGTTCGCGGTATCGCCGTTCGCGGCGACCCGGTCACAGCCGACCATGCAGGCGTCTATTCCGCCCTGCGCCATGCGGTATGCAGCCATATTGTCACACATCAGCGTCGTGTCGATCCCGGCACGGTGCAGCTCATAGGCAGTCAGCCGTGCACCCTGAAGCAGCGGCCGCGTTTCATCGACAAATGCATGAAATGTCATACCGCGGGAAGCACCCAGCAGCAGCGGCCCCAGTCCGGTTCCGAGGCGTGAAGTTGCCAGTGCGCCTGCATTGCAGTGCGTGATCACACTGGCACCGTCATGCAGCAGTGTGAGGCCGTTTTCAGCGATGCTCCGGCAGATTTCGATGTCCTCCGTGTGGATGCGCTCGGCCTCGCTGCGCAGGGCGGCCGCGATGCCGGCGGGCGGTTCGGCTGCATGCGCCGCTGCACATTTCATCATACGCTGCACCGCCCATGACAGGTTGACGGCAGTCGGCCTTGCTGCTTCGATCACGGCGGCATCGTCACGCAAATGCTGCATGAACAGCTCCGGCATCTCTTTCGCGTGCGCATTTGCCGAAATATATACGCCGTATGCAGCACAGATCCCGATGCAGGGAGCGCCCCGCACGGCCAGCGTTTTGATTGCTCCGGCGACGTCCCCGGCAGTGCGCAGTGTGATGGTTTCGGTTCTGCGCGGCAGAAGCCGCTGGTCGGCTGCAAGGATCGCAGTGCCGTCCGTGTTCAGCCGGACAGGGTCATCGGACAGATATTGCATAAAGTCCTCCTTTGTGTCAAAAATACCGCAGCACCTCAGATTTTCTGCATCAAAGGTGCTGCGGTCACGGCTTCGTGAACGTTACAGTGCATGCAGATGATTGTGCATCCGCTCCACCGTCAGTGCGACAGCGGCATAAACGATGCCGGAGCCCGCCGCCTGCACAAGATTTCCGGGGACAGTTTCGATGAACTGTGCCAGCCAGCCGCCGTACAGGATCACAGCCGTGATCCAGTAACCGGTCACGGAGACAATGCCGCAGGCGATCAGCCCCATAATGCGGCGCAGATTCAGCTTGCGGCCGCCGCCGATCAGCGCGAAGGTCAGTGCAAGCAGCCCTTTGATGATGAATGTCGGCAGCGCGTACATCGGATAGCCTGAGAGTACATCGGCCATCATGCCGCCGATCGCGGACGCGCCGACCGCATAGGGCATCGGCAAAACCGCCGCTGCCAGACAGATCACGGCGTCGCCGCAGTGAATATAACCGTTCCCGACCGGAATATGCAGTGAAGCGGTCAGCAGTGCGGTCATTGCGGCAAACAGTCCGGCATAGACCGTTTGCAGCAGCTTTTCATTTTCTTTGTTTTTCGTTTTCATAGATCATCCCTCCCAGATTCCGGAGCAGCGGCTCAAAGAGCACACCCTCTGCTGCGGGTGTATTCTCCCGCAGGGTGTATTGCGTGACATCAGATAAAAATGCACCGGCGATCCGGACAGCCGCCCGCAGGCCTGCACCCCTTGCGAGTGCGCCGCAGAGCACCGATGCGAACAGGTCGCCGGTTCCGGAAAACAGGCATTCGGTGCGGTGAACCGAATCAAATGCGGCTGTTCCGTCTGCATAGGTCAGGTTCCCGATCGTGTTTTCCTGCACGATTCCCGTGATGACAGCCGCTCCGCAGCCGAGTGTCATGAGCTGCTCTGCGAGCGCTTCCGCCTCCGCATGATGCAGCGATTCTCCGCGGTAGGGGACACCTGTCAGCAGGCAGGCCTCCGTGATGTTTGGGGTGATGACATCAGCCTCGGAGGCCAGCTCGCGCATTGCGTCACAGAGCTCCTGCGTATAGGTGCTGTAGCGCTTGCCCTCGTCGCCCATGACCGGGTCAAGGAGAATGCGGCAGTCAGGATTTTTCGCCTTCTGCGTTTCAAAGAAGCGCTTGACAATGCTGATCTGTCCCAGTGACCCGAGAAAGCCGCTGTAGATCCAGTCAAAGTCCAGCTCTGCCCAGCTTGCAAAATAGTCGGCCATGCCGTCAGTCAGGTCCGTGAAGGTAAACTGCGGAAAGCCGGTGTGCATGGAGAGCACGGCGGTCGGGGCAGGACATACCTGCACGCCCATAACCGAGAGCACCGGCAGTGCTATGGTCAGGGAACATCGGCCGTAGCCGGACAGATCGTTGATACAGGCAACACGCGGGACTGTTCGCATGGCGGCAAACCTCCTCTTGCAGAATACTGATTCAATCAGCATTATACCACGAATCCCGCAGAAAAGCAAGCCCCGTGCAGCGTCGGGAGTGGCCGACCGGGGATTTTTCAGCACGCTTCCGGCGATGTCATCCAAAGTTTTTGGTCGAGCTTTTTTCAAAAAGCTTGCGGGTCGAGGTGAGTTTGCAGAGCAAACTCATAGCGAAGCAGGCGAGAGCCCTCGTCGCTCTCCGCAGAG
>CAMNJD010000145.1 GCA_946540705.1 uncultured Ruminococcus sp.
AAAGAGCACTCCGATCAGAAAAATGCGGACAGCAGCCGTTCCTTCGTGATTTGCAGCAGCTTCGGTAACGCCAAATGCGCAGCAGATCTGCGGCGCGAATACGCCGATCACGGCAAGCAGCCCGGCTGTCAGTGCAGAGCCCCATACCAGCGCGCGTTTCAGCGTGCTTTTGGCAGCATCAAAATGATGCTCTCCGATGAAGGTCGTGACCAGCGGCTGCATCGTGGAAAGGCTGCCGTCAAACAGCGAAAATGCGACATAATTGACATTCAGCAGCAAATCGAACACTGCCACGCCGAGCGCGCCGTGATTCCGGATCAGAATCTGGTTTGCAGACAGCAGAAAAATGAATTGCAGAATATATCTGCTGGAGCCGGCAAATCCAAGCCGAAAGCTTTGCAGCAGTTCCTTTTTTTGCAGTGCGCCGCGACAAAATTGCAGCACATGCCCCGGATGCAGAAAGTGCCCGAGATAGATCAGAATCGAAATCAGCTGCCCTGCGACCGTCGCAAGGATTGCGCCGCGCACACCGAGTCCCAGTCCGAGCACAAAAACAAAATTCAGCGTAAAATCCGCGACGGTTCCGGCGATGAATCCGACCGACGCGCGCACCTCGCCGTCATCGACACGGATAAACTCATAGAATACAAAATTCAGAAAAAACAGCGGCGCAGCCAGCAGCAGAATCTGCGCATAATCAAGCGTGTAGCGGTATACCTCTCCCTGCTCCGGCGCCGCACCCAGAATCCATGCCACAAGCGGCGTTCCGATCAGTCCCAGAAGCACAAACGGCAGGCTCAGCAGCAGTGACAGCGCTGCCGTCTGCGTGAAATGCGCCCGTGCTTTCTTCACATTTCCGACACCGAGCATCTGTGAATAGGTCATTGCGCCGCCTGTGCTGAGCGCAATGTCCAGCACATTATACACCATAAAAATCGGCAAGGTCAGGCTGACGGCAGCAAGGCCGCTCTCCTGCATCCGCTGCCCGATGACGAGCGAATCGACAATATTGCTCAGCGACAGAAAAAAAGAGGTTGCCAGCGAGGGAATCAGGAAGCGGTAAAACATACGCTTGACAAAATTGCGGTTCCCCTCAGTTTGTTTCATAAATCGCCTCCCAAAGATCTGCCATGCCGCAGGGGTGCATTTTCTGCTTGAATGTACGCAGTCCGGGCAACCCCATATCCTCTTCGGCATTCAGCACGGGATACTCTCCCGAAATCTGCTGCATCAGCGCATGGCAGGCAAAGAGCCCCAGATCCGGCGTATCTCCGGAAATTCGGAGCAGACAGGCATCGAATACCGTGTCAGAAACCGGCATACCGGCGATAAACGCGGTCGGTATCCCGTTCTGGTGAATCACCAGACCCTGCATACCGCAGTCCCGGAATGCCGCATAAAAATCTGCAATACGTCTCACGCGGTCGTTCAGATCACTTTCCTTTTGTGCAAACCAAAGCTTTTCGATCGCTGCCGCATCCGGCAGCGTTTCCGCCGTCAGCGGCTTCACTTCGATCTCACCGCTTTTTTGCAGCCTGTGAATCTGCTGCCGGTTTTTCTTGAATTTCGTGCCGGACATCGCACACTGCTCCGCAATGTCGTAAAGGTATTCCGAGCCGTCGCGGTCATATGGAAACTGAAACATGCCCGGCGCATATGCTTCCAAAAACGCTTTATCCTGTTCCCGAAGATAATACAGCCGGAAGCTGCCTGTTTCACGCAGACTATCCAAGAAAGCTTTGATCCGATCAGGATTACCGCACGGCATGAAATACGCATGGTCGCCTTTTGCTCCGTATCTGACAGCATAAAAATCGTCATCCGCCAGAACGTACAGCTTCAGAACATCCTGCCACAGCCAAAGCGAATGAAATGCATGCCACGCTGACACAGTATGACCGTACCGCATTCGGCTCTGTTCAATTGTATCCCGCTGCGCAAATGTAATGGGTTCAAAATTCACATTTCACTCTTCTTTCACATAAGATTCTTGACAATGTCGAAAGCTTGTGTTATAATGGAAACAACAATCATCCGAAAGGGAGGCTTCACACATGAATATCAGAAAATCGGTTAAGGGCAGCGCCGCAGCGCTCGCGCTGGACGGGCGGCTGGATACCACCACCGCACCGGAGCTGGAGGCGGCAATCGAAGCGCTGGATGCTTCCGTGACCGAGCTGACGCTCGACCTCGAAAATCTCCGCTACATCTCCTCTGCCGGGCTACGCGTGCTGCTCAACGCCCAGAAAAAGGCGAATGCAACCGGCGGCACGATGACGCTCACGCATGTCAATGATGAGATCATGGACGTCTTTGACATGACCGGCTTCATCAGCTTCCTGACCATTGAATAAGGCCTTTGAAAAGCACTGATTCTGCGGATTCAGTGCTTTTTCTTTTTCGATGTTATGTTCCGTGATATTCGATGCAGAGCATCGTCAGATCGTCAAACTGCTCCGCATCCTGCACAAAGCCTCTGACGGCTTCCCGAACATTGGAAAGCAGCTTCTCGGGCTTTGCATCTGCTTCTGCGTTGAGAGCCGCAATCATGCGCTCCGTCGTGAACATTTCATGCTCTGCGTTCTCCGCCTCCGGCACGCCGTCTGTATAGAGAAACAACAGATCGCCCGGTTTAAGCTGGAGCGTGTATTCCTTGTAGCGCATTCCCTCTATGCCGCCGACTGCAAAGCTGTGCTTATCCTTATACAGCACAAATTCGCCGCCGTTCTGTTTCAGCACGGGATATTCGTGTCCGGCGTTTGCGCAGGTCAGCTTGCCGGACGAGATTTCCAGAATCCCGAGCCACACGGTCACAAACATTTCGACCTGATTGTTCGAGCAGAGCGCTTCGTTCGTTTTTGTCAGAATCTCCGCCGCAGTTTTTCCGAGCATCGCACAGCTCTGCAAAATCGTCTTGGAGATCATCATGAACAACGCCGCAGGAATGCCTTTACCCGATACATCCGCCATGACAAGGCAGAGATGATCGCTGTCGATCAGGAAGAAGTCGTAGAAATCGCCGCCGACTTCTCTTGCGGGCTCCATTGTCGCAAAAATGTCAAATTC
>CAMNJD010000146.1 GCA_946540705.1 uncultured Ruminococcus sp.
TGAGCCTTGCGGCCTGTCTGCGCAGTACATCGAGATATTCGGCCGCTTCCCGCGACTGCATCGGCTCACGGCTCAGCAGATCGACATAGTTGACGATTGAGGTCAGCGGCGTTTTCAGGTCATGCGAGACATTGGTGATGAGCTCGGTACGGAGATGCTCGGCCTTGAGCTGCTTCTCAACGATCGCCTCAACACCGTCAGTGATGCCGTTGAGGGAGCGGTCAAATTCGGCAAAATTGTGCCGCAGCGGGATCGGATGCTTTGCCTCGGAGTAATCGCCCTTTGCGATTGCCTCTGCATGACGCCGCAGCTCACAGTAGGCATAGACACAGTAGAGAATGCCCAGAAGCGTGAGGATATCGACAATCAGGATCAGGGGCATCAGCTCGCGCATGAATATGACATTCACCGCACCGAGCACGATCACATACACGCCTGTCAGCAGCATTGCAGCCGCATTGTTCCGGAACAGCCGGAAGAACCGTTCAACCAGCCGGATGACGCCGAAGCTGCTCCAGAAGCTGTCTGTCTTGATGCGGACAGCGGTCGTATAGAGCCAGAGAATGCAGAATGCCGCAATGCAGAGGATCATGCCGATGCTGAAGATCGCGACAATGCGGTAGGGCGAGCTATAGAGTATACGCATCACGAACAGCGCAGCAAGCAGCGCGATCAGCGGCAGCAGCCAGAACAGCTCAAACGGCATGCGGTGGATGTGGGTGACATGCAGCTCTTTGGAATAGGGCTTGTGTCCGGCGGCGGTACACATCAGGATGCAGGAGATCACCGTCAGCACCAGCAGCAGGAACATCGAGGCAGAGGCGCCCTCCGAATGCGCAAAGAGGCTGGAAAGAATCTGATAATTCGCACGGATCTGGTCATCGACGGGCATGTCTGCGGGGAGGTAGTAGAGGATCGAGACAATTTCATTCCGCTCCCGTCTTGCGCGGACGTTGATTTCAATGCTGCCGCTGAGCTTGGATTCGAGCTGTTCCGATTCTGCCCGGACATACTTGCCGCGCATTTTGTAATTGTAATATTCGGGCAGTGTTACATTGAACTGCTCGGTTTTTCCGTAATGCGACACGAGCACGGCAGTCTTTTGTTCGGCTTCATCGGCCGTGCCTTCAAAATCCGTCAGATCGCCGGTTTGATCCTGATAATAGAGATTCGCCAGATCGCCGCGTTCCATGTATTCCCGGATCCCCGGCTGATTTCGCCCGGTATCCGCTTCCGTGTCCTCTGCGCTGCCCGCGGGCGTATCCCCCTGCACGGCAGTTGTAACAGCAGGCTTTTCCGCAGCATCGTCTGCGGCCTTAGCGGCTGTCCGGAGGGGCTTTGACAGAACCGTATAGTCACAGCCCTCGCCGAATTCCGCTTCATAGTCAAATTTTCTTGCATCGGCAGCGGAATCGAACAGCACGGCCGACTGCATCGGGTCAGAGAGGATCATTGCCGGAAAGGAATTGTTATACGCATCGTTGAGCTGCTGATCGGAAAAATACCAGATCAGAAACTCGCCGGGATCATCCAGCCCAAAGTCGTAGCTGCCGGCGAACAACTGCGGAAGCTCTGCGGCCGGATTTCTGATCTGCCGGCGCACCTCATATTCCTCCGCATCCAGATACAGATTCTGAATATCGACATCGGAGCAGAGCAGTGAAACCTGATTGATGCCGTAATCGGGGTCATTGGTGAGGAGCAGGCTGCCGTTCTGGTCAGTCGCGACGAAGCGCAGATTCGTTTCGTTCGGGTCAAAATGCGTGCGGTAATAGGAAAGTGTGCCGTCCAGACCGCTGAGCGAATCGTCCTCCTTCAGTCTGGCAGTTTCCGTCAGATATTGAATGAGCGCAGACTGATCGTCCAGATAGGCGCGGTTGAGAAAGGAATGGTTGAAGCTCGCCTCATCCGGTGCGAATCCCAGTCCGATATTGAACAGCACCAGCACCATTGAGATGCCGAGCATCCAGAGCAGCACGATCGAGGAAATGATCGACACGATGCGCAGTCCCGGGGAATACTTGGTGTAATTATGAATGACAATCACCCTCTCTGTGTGAGAAAATCATGGCTTTTCGAGCTTGTAGCCCTGTCCCCAGACGACCTTGATCTGTCTGGGCTCCTGGGGATTGATCTCGAGCTTTTCGCGCAGGTGCCGGATATGAACGGCGACGGTATTTTCCGAGCCGATGGGATTTGCCTTCCAGACTGCGCTGTAGATCTCACGCGGCGGGAACACCGTTCCGACATTGTGCATCAGCAGCGAGAGAATCTCGTATTCGATCGGCGTCAGCGCGACCGGCACGCCGTCGAGCGAGGCCGAGCGTGCCTTCATGTTGAGCGAAATGCTGCCGACGGTCAGGATATTCGGATCATCGGCCTCAGCCGCACCGAGCCGGAGGTAGCGTCTGAGCTGCGAGCGCACTCTCGCGACGACCTCTGCGGGTGAAAACGGCTTTGTGATATAGTCATCCGCGCCGACATTCAGCCCGAGGATCTTGTCTGAATCCTCAGATTTTGCGGTCAGCAGAATGATCGGTACATTGCTTGTCCTGCGAATCTCGGTCATGGCAGTGATGCCGTCCATTTCCGGCATCATGATGTCCATGAGGATGAGCTGCAAATTCTGCTCAGAGGCGATCCGCACGGCCTCCTTGCCCGAGTAGGCGCAGACAGTCTCCCATCCCTCTGCCCGCAGATAGATATTCAGCGCGGAAACGATATCCTTTTCATCGTCACAAATCAAAATTGTTTCCATCTCTGTCTCTCCTTTTCAAATACTTCCCTTATCATTATTTGATATAAGCTGAGTGCTTCCCCCTGCATCTTATTATACAATGTTCTTTCAAAAGATGCAAGCCCAGATTCTAAAGACTTTCTTAAAACTGTCCTAAAAAAATGTGAGAATTACACGGCAGAAATCAAGCAGCCCCGGCCGGGACTGCCTGATCCGTATTGGTATTATTTCTGTGCGCGGAGCTCCCAGAAGGCGACGGCACTTGCCGCAGCGACGTTCAGCGAATCCACGCCGTGCGCCATCGGGATCTTCACGGTATAATCGCAGGCCGCAATCGTTTCCGGGCGGAGACCCTCGCCCTCTGTTCCGAGGACGATCGCCAGACGCACAGCGCCCTTGACCTCCGGGTCGCTGATGCTGCGGGAATCCGCACAAAGCGCCATCGCCGCGCTCTGCCAGCCCGCTGTACGCAGTTCGGCAGCGGTCTGCGCTGCATCGGGCGCATCAGGCAGCACGAACCACGGCACCTGAAAGACCGTTCCCATGCTGACACGCGCCGCCCGGCGGTACAGCGGGTCGGTGCAGCCGCCCGTCAGCAGCACGGCGTCGATGCCCAGTGCCGCCGCCGAACGGAATACCGCTCCGAGATTGGTCGGGTTCATAATGTTTTCCAGCAGCGCGATCCTGCGCATGCCCTGAAGGGTGCGGAACGAGAAATGCTGCACCTTCCGCCGCATCGCGCAGAGCACGCCGCGTGTCAGGTGCATGCCGCGGATGCTGCTGAGCACCGCGCTTTCGGCCAGATAAACCGGCACATCCCCGCACTGCGCAGTCAATGCCTGCACCTGCGGACTGAACTCTTTTTTGTCGATGAGCAGCGAGAGCGGCACATAGCCGGCATGCAAAGCGCGGGCAATGACATTCGGGCTTTCCGCGATGAACAGCCCGGGTTCGGGCTCAAAGTAGTGATAGAGCTGCGGCTCCTGACAGCGCAGCCATTCGTCCCACGGACTGTCTCCCAGTGTTTGCAGTTCGGTCGGCATGATCGGTTCCTTCCTTTCCGCCGCCGGATTCCCCGGGGCATTTGTGATCTGTGTACAGTGTATGATAAATAGTATATCATACTTCCGCTGAGAAAGCAACTGTTTATGATTTCTCGGAGTGGCCGACCGCGGATTATTTCATACGCTTCCGGCGATGTCAACCAAAGTTTTTGGTCGAGCTTTTTTCAAAAAGCTCGCGAAGTCCAGAGGCAGC
>CAMNJD010000147.1 GCA_946540705.1 uncultured Ruminococcus sp.
GATCCAGAGCAAGAAGCAGCCGAAGTTTCCGCTTCGGCTGAAGCAGAATTTCCGGAAGCATTCGATGGAATTGATCCGGCGTGGCATACAGAACTACCTCAATATTATGTCGTTGATGGAGCCCCAGATATGTTTGAACGAATGATGGCCTATGCCAATGCTGGCGTCCGTTCGGTTGAAATCTTGACTCATGAGGAGTACGAGTATCTCATGAAGAAGGAAAACGAAAGATTGCAGGAAGAAGCAAAAGGTCGTGTTTTTTCAGAAAATGAGGTCACAGAGGAACTAAAGGCTCAAGTTGCGAAACGTGGCGTGACGCTAAATACTGTGTCAGATATTGAAAGCTATGCAGCATCCCATAGACCGGTTTCTTTGCAGAATCTGACCGCAATCCACATCAACGGTGCAGAAGTTCCGCTGAAGTAATCACACAGCCAATCCAAAGCCGTGCCTGTCTTCGGACAGGTGCGGTTATTTTTGCCAAAAAGGGGCGTATCGGAAACCGATACGCCCTTTGTGTTTTCCTGTATCTCACTGATTTTCGCTCTGATAGACCTCTGCGACGATGGCCTGCAGCTCCTCGACCGAATAGCGCAGCCGCTTTGCCTCAACGAGCAGGCTCTTGACATAGCGCTCCTTGAATGCCTGGCGGCGCTCCTCGATCAGACGGTCAACCGCGCCCTCCTTGACGAACATTCCGATGCCGCGCTTCTTGAACAGATAGCCGTCCGCGACAAGCAGATTGATGCCTTTATTGACGGTTGCAATGCTGATGTTGTACTCATTGGAGACCTGCGTCGTCGAAACGACCTGTTCGCCCTCCTTGAAATCCCCCGAAAGGATGTGATCCTTGATGCCCTCCGCGATCCGGACATAGATCGGCAGGCTATCCATGAAGTTTTCCATAATACCCTCCTATATTTGCAGTTACACAGTTATGGTGTTAGCTTATATTATTATAATATAGATATCATGAAAAGTCAATACGGTTTCGGAATTTTCCGGAAATTTCAAAAATCTGCGGGTTTTCCGCTTTCCAAAAGCCGGGTGGCGCATTCTGCCTTTGCCGGTTCTCTGTTTACTTTTTGTATCCGCACTTTACAGATTCAGAGCATGATATTCAAACGGATTCCGACAGAAAATTTTTATGAGAAAATAATGAAATCAGCATAAATACGATATTTCGTTTGTGTGTATGTGTATGTGTATGTGTATGTGTATACACATACACATACACATGATAAAAAATCACCTGTTTTCAGGCAGCGCAGAGCAAAAAAATTGCGTCCGCCGTTTCCGGTGAACGCTTTTTACAGGATTAAGTTTGAGGGGGGAAAGGGGGAGGGGGAAAGAGAAAATTCAATAAACAAGAGGGGGATTTCAATGAATCTTGCAGGCATTTCCGGCGCCCGCTGCCGTGAGGAAGTAATTTGTGATCATCTCCTTTGCTGATTCTATGATACCATATTTTCCGGTATATTTCAATCTGCAATCCATGCCCGATCTGTCGCAAAAGCAACATCCGGCACCGTTACTGTGTGTTTGGCGACAGTCTGTATCCAAATTGTCGCCGAAAAAAGCGCCTGCATCGTGCTGATGCGGGCGCTTGCTGTGTATGCGGTTTCATCCGTGCTTCTGCATCCAGTCGGTGAACTGATCCTCAATGCTGCCGTCCAGAACGGACATGATCTGCGCGATCACAGCGGCAGGCTCCCTGAGATCATCCTGCACCCATGTTTCCAGAACGGAAACAATGCCCTGTGCGCGGTATCGGATCATATAGTCAATGTTCGCATTGCTTTCAGTCAGGCTGCGGTCCTCAAGATAGAGCTGCCGCAGAAGCCCCTCCAGCAGCGCGCAGAACTTGAACCGCAGCTTGTTCGTGCCGTTCGGGGAGAACATCATTTTGAATGCCGTCCGGTTGTCGGTGACATAGCCGGTCAGATGCGAGAAGAAGTCCTCATACGGCACATCCTCCAGATCCAGCACCAGCAATGCGGCATCGAGCATGATATTCTCTTCAAACTTGTCGCTGAGGTCGTAGATATCCAGATAGTGATTATAGAATGTTACGCGGCTGATATCCGCCTTCTCGATGATCTCCTTGACTGTGATCCGGTGCAGCTCCTTCTCTGCCAGAAGCTCCGCAAATGCGTCACAGATCGCCTTTTTCGTCTTTCTGGTGCGACGGTCCTCTGTTTTTTCGCTCATATCGTCTACCTCGTCACTTTCCCTGCCGGATATTCAGATACTCCGCAAGGCCGGTGACTGAAAAAATATTCATGACATCCGGCTGCACATTGCAGATCTCCATATTTTCGCGCTCTCCGACCTGCTTGCGCAGCTTCACCAGCACGCGCAGCCCTGCCGATGAGATAAAGGACAGCTTTTCCATGTCGAACACCAGCTTTTTGATGCCCTGCATCTCGCTTGTGATCCGCTCCTCGACGGCATCGCAGGTGGTTCTGTTCAGTGCGCCGTCCAGCATGACGGTCAGTGTTTCGCCTCTTTTTCTCGTATTCACAGTCATAATTGATTTTCTCCGTTTCCTGTTTTTCTGCTCTGATACCGGAAGCAGACCATGCCGATGTCATCAAACTGCTCTGCGCCCTCT
>CAMNJD010000148.1 GCA_946540705.1 uncultured Ruminococcus sp.
CGACCGCCGCGCATACGGCCCGCCGCAGGAAGCACTCCAGATGATGAAGGCTGTCCTGACCTCCGCCTATTTCACATCGCTGCGAATCGAGCTGCAAACGATGCGGGCATCTGTCATCAGCGACAAAAACCCGCTGATGAACACACAGGCAAAGTTCCCCTCCTTCACGGATTATATCACACAATACGCTGAGTCTGCCATCCATCCGGAGGACCGCGCACAGTTTCTTGCGGCATTTTCGATCGAGCAGCTTCATCTCTTTCTGGAAGCGAACACCTCTCCGACCTGTACCGTCCGGCGGCTGGCAAATGAGGAATACCGCTGGGCGAGCTTTACGCTCGCGATGGTCAACGCCAATATCGTCCTGCTGCTCGGCAAGGACAGCAATGAACAGCATTTGCTCCAGGAACGCTCCGACCGTTACCGCTCCGACCTCGAGGAGATCTCCCTGCGCAACAGCTACATTCTGTCGAGTATATCCGATATCTTCCGCCTGATGCTGCACATTGATCTGCGGACCGGCAAGACTGTTCTCTGTGCGATTCACAATGACCTGAAGCCGTATTTTTCCTTTGATAAGGTTTACAATTACGAGGATATCTATAAAATGCTCGTGGAGCATGTGCATCCGGATGACCGGAAGGCTTTGGAGCCCTATGCATCACTCAACAGGCTCCAGCAGGCAACCGATGAAGCCGAGGACCGGCTGTCCTTTGAATACCGCAGGATCGCACCGCAGCAGGATCCGGATATCAATCCGCGCTGGACACGCTCTGTGTTCACATTCGTGCAGTATGAGGATGAAACACCGACTGAGGCGATCTATGCAGTGCAGGATATTGACATGCAGAAGCGCCGCGAGCTCGAAGCAAAGCGTAAACGGGAATCGCTGACCAATCAGTTTCATACACTGATCCAGAACCGTTTTATCTGGTTCATTGAAAACGATTACAGCAAACAGATCTCCCGATGCTATCCGATCACCAATCATATGATCATGCCGCCGATGGAGTGTCCGTTCGGACAGTTCTTTGAGCGGGTCATTATGCCGAACTGTCACCCGGAGGATTACAAGCGCGTTGCACTGGCGCTGCTTCCGCGTGCAGTTGAGGATGCATACAAAAACGGCAAAGAAAAGATCATTGTCGATTACCGGAACCGTTCGGATTCCGGCTGGCGGTATGTCCGTGCTGAGGTCTATATGCAGGCCGACGAGAACAGCACACTCAAAACAATGATCTATATTGCGGATATCCATGATGAGGTACAAAGCCGCGAAAACCTCACAAAGGCTGAGCATGAGCAGCTTGTTCTGCGCAGAAAATTCGGCCTGATGATCGAGGATTCGTTCCTAAGCGTCGCTGAGGTCGATCTCGATGCAGATACGATCTCGCACTACCAGATCAGCAACAGCGACTATACCCCTGTTCAGGATCAAATGCCGTTCAGCACATACTGTTCGGAATTTCCGAAAAAGCACATTCATCCCGATCAGTATGCGGAATTCAACCGGATCTTTTCTTATGAACAGATCCTCCGTGCAGCAAGAGCCCGCAAGGAACAGCTCAAGCATCTGTTCCTTGTCGTTCTGAACGGGGATCAGAACTATCTCTGGTGCAATATCTGCATGCGCTTTTTCCGCGACGAAAACGGCAAGGCCTATGTCATGAGCTATGTTGAGGATGTCAATGACGAGATCTGCAAGCGTGATGCACAGCTCCATGAGCTGAAGGAAACCCGCGATCAGCTCCGGAGCAATATCCGCGATAAGGAGCGCGCACGCATCCGCAAGGCACATGTGTTTCTCAATATCGCCAGCAATTTCCAGCTTTCCCTGAATCAGATCTACGCAACACTTGACCGCATGGAGCACGATATCCCCGACAATGCGCAGAATAGAGAAAAGCTGCGCAGGGAATTCCGCTCGATGTACACAGCATATGAGCACCTGTCCGCCATGACAGAGAGTGCAAAGGATGTGCTGCTGCTTGAAAACAATCAGCTTCCGCTGCTCTCTGAGCCTGTGTCGCTGTCCGGAATGCTCCGCAAAATGAAACAGGATTTCGGTCAGCTATTCGGCGAAAAAGCACTCAGCATCATCAGCACGACCAGTCATGTGACCCACGAAACCGTGCTGACCGACCGGGCAAGGCTCTGCTATATCATCGACAATATTTTCGTCAACATCATCCGTTCACTCCCCTACGGCTCCTCCGTGACGCTTCAGCTTGCACAGGCTGCGATTGCGGGTGAACCGGAGCATGCCATGTACGAATTCTCGCTGGTCTCGAACGGCGACGCAGTCTCGCAGGATATCCAGAGCAGCATGATGTGCCCGATCCCTGAAAACGATCCGATGAAAGCGATTGAAGAAGCTGTCCTGATGAAACGTTCCGGTTATGAGCAGCACAATATCTACTTCAGCAAACGCCTGATCGCACTGATGCAGGGTACGCTCGAATTCGTACAGCTCCCGAATCATGCGACTGCGGTCGTTCTGCGGCTGCCGTTCCGGTTTATTCCTCAGCAGATCATATTCCCGCTGCGATTCACATTCGGGAAACGTGCGCTTGTCTGGGACTCCAATCAGGTCACTGCGGCTGCGACACTGGAAATGATGCGCGAAACCGGCATGCAGCTCGATTGGCAGCCGGACTATGAAAGTGTCTGTGCCTATCTGAAGCTCTCGGGCAAGCAGGAACAGCCTTATGCACTGCTGATTCTCCGGCAGTCCGATCTCAACCGCCGCAGCGGCGCATGTCTGGATGAGCTGCATGCGCTTGCACCCGATACGCCGATCCTTCTGATTGCAGATGCACCGCAGAAATATGATGAATCCGTTGAGACACTGCGCCTCAAAACGCCGCTGTTCCGCTCCGGACTTGCAGAGCAGCTTCACAAGATTTTTACCCCGAACGCATAAAAACAGCCGGCAGGATGAAAGGTCGATGCTGATATAGAAGTTTTAAGCCATAGTATTTCTGATGTAAGGTCAGAAGTACTATGGCTTTTCTATTGACAGACCTTCAATACTGTGCTATAATTACCAGCATAAATCGGAATTTGTCGGCATAATTACACCCAATAGACTTTCTGAAAATCGAAAACTTACTTCTCCCCACAGTCCGGGGGTGACAACC
>CAMNJD010000149.1 GCA_946540705.1 uncultured Ruminococcus sp.
TCGCAGGTCTCTGCGAGTGCACCGACGCAAAGAGCGTTGCTGCAAAGCGCGGCAAGACGACTGCTGAAATCTTCGGCAAATAATCGAGTTAGGAGTGAGCTGTTATGGCTAAGAAAGTAGAGCTTGTGAAGAGCCTGATCGGCAGAAAGCAGGATCAGATCGCAACTGCTCATTCACTTGGTCTCCGTAAGATCGGCGATGCAACCACGCAGCCCGATAACGCGGCGACACAGGGCAAGATCAATAAGATCATCCACCTCGTGAAGGTCACGGAAGCTTGAAACAGCAAGGAGGTGCGAAAACTTGAAGCTTCATGAATTAACACCGGCTGCGGACTCCAACCGTCCGGTCAAGCGCATCGGCAGAGGCCACGGCTCCGGCAGCGGCAAGACCGCAGGCAAGGGTCATAAGGGTCAGAATGCACGTTCCGGCGGCGGCGTCAGAATCGGCTTTGAAGGCGGCCAGATGCCGCTCGCAAGACGTATTCCGAAGCGCGGCTTCCACAACAACTTTGCAACACGTTACGCGACTGTCAACGTCGGTGATCTCAACCGCTTTGTTGAGGGCACTGTCGTGAATGCAGAACTTCTGCTGGCTTCGGGCCTGCTCAGCAAGCTCGAAAACGGCGGCGTCAAAATCCTCGGCGAGGGCGACCTCAACGTCAAGCTGACTGTGCAGGCTGCGAAATTCTCCGCGGCTGCTGCTGAAAAAATCGAAAAGGCAGGCGGGAAGGCTGAGGTGATGTAATGTGTTCAAAACGCTGAAGAACGCTTGGGGAGTTCCCGAGATCCGCAAGAAGATTTTGTTCACACTGTTCATCATTCTTATTTTCCGTATCGGATCCGTTATCACGGTTCCGTTCCTCGATACCGAAACACTGAAAAACTGGATGAGCGATACTGCAAAGGGCGGCAACTTCCTGGAGTATCTGGATATCATCTCCGGCGGCGCACTGTCAAAGGCGACGATCTTCTCGCTCGGTGTTACCCCGTATATCAACGCAAGCATTATCATCCAGCTTCTCACCTATGCGCTGCCTCCGCTGGAGCGACTCCAGCAGGAGGGTGAGGACGGCCGGAAGAAGCTCAACACGATCACTTCGTTCGTGGCGCTCGGCCTCTCGATCTTCATGGGCACGGCGTATTTCCTTCAGCTCAGAAACAATGCACACGCTGTGACCTATACCAACGGCGGACAGGGCACCTTCGCCATGTTCGTGATTATCCTCTGCTTCATGGCCGGTTCGTCGATCGTCATCTGGCTCGGCAACCGGATCAATGAAAACGGCATCGGCAACGGCATCTCGATGATCCTCTTCGCAGGTATCGTTTCGAGAATCCCGTCCGATATCGGTACCCTGATCGGTAAGTACGTGATTCCGGCACCGGATCAGTACTTCATCAAGGTCGTTGTGTATCTCCTGATCTTCGTCCTGATGGTCGTCGGCATCGTCTTCATGAACGAGGCTGAGCGCCGGATTCCGGTTCAGTACGCAAAGCGCGTCGTCGGAAGAAAGCAGTACGGCGGTCAGAATACACATATTCCGATCAAGCTCTGCATGTCCGGTGTTATGCCGATCATCTTCGCAATGAGCTTTATGTCCCTGCCGTCCATGTTCTCTCTGTTCTGGCCGCCTGTGGATGCCATTACAGAAACAACGACCGGCGGTCAGAAGTTCTGGTTCAACTTTGTCCGTTTCTTCGGAACCCAGAGCTATTCCTATGCAGCGATCTACTTCGTCCTGATCATCCTGTTCAACTACTTCTATGTTGCAATTCAGTATAATCCGGTCGAAATGGCGAACAACCTCCGCCAGTCAAACGGCGGTATCCCCGGCATCCGTCCCGGAAAGCCTACCTCGGATTACATCCAGAGAGTGCTCTCCAAGATCTCGCTTGTCGGTGCGGTGTTCCTCGGTATCGTTGCCGTATTCCCGATCATCTTCCTGAGACTGACGAATATCAATGTCTCGTCTATGGGCGGTACCTCGATCCTGATCGTCGTCAGCGTCGCGATCGAAACTGTCCGTACACTGGAATCTCAGCTTATGATGCGTCATCATAAGGGATTCCTCGGTTAATCCCAAATTTCAAAAAGGAGGCTGCCAGATTTATGAACCTTATTCTTTTGGGTGCGCCCGGTGCCGGTAAAGGCACACAGGCAGAAGCAATCTCCGCAAAGCTCAGCATCCCGCAGATCTCGACCGGCAATATGCTCCGCGAAGCTGTCAAGAACGGCACCGAGCTCGGTCTGAAGGCAAAGGCTGCAATGGACAGCGGTGATCTGGTGTCCGATGAAATCGTCATCGGCATCCTGAAGGACCGCATCGCTGAGGATGATGCGAAGAACGGCTACATTCTCGATGGCTTCCCCCGTACCGTTGCACAGGCAGAGGCGCTCGACAGCATGGGCGTGACCATTGATCACGTTCTGGAAATTCATGTCGCGGATGAGAGAATCTGCGCAAGAATGTCCGGCAGACGCGTCTGCGAGAAGTGCGGTGCTTCCTACCATGTGGAGTATAAGCCCACGAAGGTCGAGGGCATCTGCGATAAGTGCGGCGGCAAGGCAGTTCAGCGTGCAGACGATGCACCGGAAACTGTCCTCTCCAGACTTGAGGTCTATAAGGAGAAAACCGCTCCGCTGAAGGAGTATTACGCAAAGACCGGCAAGCTGCTCACTGTCGAAGGACAGGAGGAGGTTGCTGACACCACGAAGCTCGTCTTCGAGGCGCTCGGTATCCAGGGTTAACGAGGCGTGACGATGGTTTCGATCAAAAGCAAGTCTGACATCGAAAAGATGCTCGAAGCCGGCAAGATCGCAGCCAATGCGCTCAATGTGGTCGAGCAAAAGCTGAGACCCGGCATGACAACAAAGGATATCGACAAAATTGTTCATCATGAGATCACATCACACGGCGGCATTCCGAATTTCCTCGGTCTGTACGGCTTCCCCGGAAGCGCGTGTGTGTCGGTCAATGAGGAGGTCATTCACGGCATCCCCGGCAGCAGACGGATCAATGAGGGCGATATCGTCAGCGTTGATCTCGGCGCCCGCTATAAGGGCTGGAACTCCGATACATGCTTCACCTTCGCCGTCGGCGAGGTCAGCCCGGAAGTCAGAAAGCTGCTGGAGGATACCAACGCCAGCCTGTATGCCGCGATCGAAAAGGCTCAGGTCGGCGCCCGGATCGGTGATATCTCACATACCGTCGAGGATTACTGCCGCTCCAGAGGCTACGGGATCGTCAAAGATTACTGCGGCCACGGCATCGGCAAGGAGGTCCATGAGGAACCGGAGATCCCGAACCACGGCAGAGCAGGCCACGGCATGCGGCTCGTGGAGGGCATGACCATCTGTGTTGAACCGATGATCAATATGCAGGGGGACGGTGTTCATACAATGCCGAATAACTGGACGGTCGTCACAAACAACGGCTGCTTCTCGGCACACTTTGAGCATATGATCCTCATTACTGCAAACGGTCCTGTGATTATGACAAAGCGGTGAACCGGAATGCAAAGATGGATTTGTCAGCCCGGAACGGTCGTCCGTGCGTTAGCAGGACGTGATGCGGGAAGGTTTTTCCTCGTTGCAGCTCTGGACGGTGCGGATCTGCTTCTTGCCGACGGTGAACGGCGGACACTCCTTCATCCGAAGCGGAAGAATCCCGCACATGTTCAGGCAACAAAAACCGTGATGCCGCTCAATGCCTTAACAGATAAGGCGATCAGACAAGCGCTCAGACCCTTCAATGAAGCGGTCAGTGCTCCGCAAACAAAACAAAACCAAATCCGCAAGGAGGTCATCGACGATGTCGAAACAGGATGTAATTGAAGTAGAAGGCGTGGTCATTGATGCCCTGCCGAATGCCATGTTCAAGGTCGAGCTGAGCAACAGCCATGTGATCCTTGCACATATCTCCGGCAAGCTGAGAACGAACTATATCCGAATCGTCCCCGGTGACCACGTAACTGTCGAGATGTCGCCCTACGATCTGACAAAGGGCAGAATCACCTGGCGCGCAAAATAAACCTGCGGCCGGAGACAAGGAGGTATTTCCAATGAAAGTCAGACCTTCCGTCAAGCCCATCTGCGAAAAGTGCAAGGTCATTAAGCGCAAGGGCAAAGTCATGATTATTTGTGAAAACCCGAAGCATAAGCAGCGTCAGGGCTGATACCCCTGACGATTTGGAGGTGTAATTAGGAATATGGCTAGAATCGCTGGTGTTGACCTCCCGAAGAATAAGCGCGTGGAAATCGGCCTCACGTATATCTTCGGTATCGGTCGTACGACGGCAACCAAGATCCTGAAGGAAACCGGTATCAACCCGGACACCCGCGTGAAGGATCTCACCGAAACTGATGTCGCAGCGCTGCGTGCGTACATCGACGAGCATTGCATGGTGGAGGGCGATAAGCGCCGCCAGATCGCAATGGATATCAAGCGTCTTGTCGATATCGGCTGCTACCGCGGTGTCCGTCACCGCAAGGGCCTGCCTGTCAGAGGACAGCGCACCAAGACAAACGCAAGAACGCGCAAGGGTCCGGCAAAGACCATTGCTAACAAGAAGAAATAAGGAGGGACTGTATCTTGGCACAGCAGAAGAAAAAGGTAACCACGATCAGACGCCGCAGAGAGCGCAAGAACATCGAGAACGGCGCCGTGCATATTCAGTCCACATTCAACAACACGATCGTGACCATTACCGATACGCAGGGTAACGCGATTTCCTGGGCTTCCGCCGGTGAGCTTGGCTTCCGCGGCTCGAAGAAATCCACACCGTTCGCTGCACAGAGCGCTGCTGAGACTGCGGCACGCGCGGCAATGGAGCACGGTCTGAAGACCGTCGAGGTTTATGTCAACGGCCCGGGATCCGGCAGAGAGGCTGCAATCCGTGCGCTTCAGACCGTCGGCCTTGAGGTTCGTATGATCAAGGACGTAACGCCGATTCCTCATAACGGCTGCCGTCCTCCGAAGAGAAGACGTGTCTAATTTTGTGGAGGTGTGAACGAAGATGGCGTTACAGAAAGAACCGATCCTGAAAAAGTGCAGAACCCTCGGAATCAGCCCCGGAGTCATGGGCGTTTCCAAGAAGGATTCCAACCGTTTCAAGAACGCAAACAACCGGAAAAAGATCTCTGAGTACGGTCTTCAGCTCAAGGAAAAGCAGAAGCTGAAGTTTATCTACGGCATGCTCGAAAAGCAGTTCAGACACTACTTTGAGCTTGCTTCCAAGATGGAAGGCAAGACCGGTGATAACCTCATCACCTGCCTCGAATCCAGACTGGACAATGTTGTCTTCCGCATGGGTCTTGCTCTGACAAGACGTGAGGCAAGACAGCTCGTTGCTCACGCACACTATACCGTCAACGGCAAGAAGGTCAATATCGCCTCCTACCGCGTGAAGGTCGGCGATGTGATCGCACTGCGTGAGAAGGACAGAACCTCTGATAAGTTCAAGGCTACCGTCGAGGCAACTGCTGACAGAGTTGTTCCGCTCTGGCTCGAAGCGAAGAAGGATGATTTCTCCGCAACTGTCGTTCGGATGCCTTCTGCGGACGATATCGAGTACGAAGCACAGACCCACCTCATCGTTGAGTTGTACTCCAAGTAATTCTTTCTCATTCTGAGAGGAATTCTATTCGCAGCGGCTGCTGAAATATCATTGGCAGCCGTACCACAACTGATTGCACAACAGGAGGGTATTTATGCTGAAAATGGAAAAGCCTGATATCGTTACCGAGGAGCTCCACGGCGACGGTAAGTACGGCAGATTTGTCGTTGGCCCGCTCCCGCGCGGCTACGGCATCACGATCGGTAACAGTCTCAGAAGGATTCTGCTCTCCTCGCTGCCCGGTGTGGCAGTCTATGCCGTCAAAATCGAAGGTGTGCATCACGAGCTCTCAACCATCCCCGGTGTCAAGGAGGATGTCACTGAGATCATCCTTGCAATCAAGGGCCTGACCGCGAAGCTTCACGGCGACAGCCCCAAGACGATCATTATTGACGCCCAGGGTGAATGTGAGGTCACCGCTGCGGATATCCGCACGGATTCTGAAGTCGAGATCCTGCCGCCGTTCCCGCATATTGCGACCGTCGGCAAGGGAGCAAAGCTCGAAATGCAGATCATGCTGGATAAGGGCAGAGGTTATGTTTCTGCTGAGCGCAATAAGCAGAACAGACAGAATCTGCCGGTGGATACGATCACCGTTGACAGTATTTACACACCGATTTTGAAGGTGAATTATAAGGTCGAGGATACGCGCCTCGGTCAGGTCACTGACTATGACAAGCTCACGATGGAGGTCTGGACAGACGGCACCGTCTTTGCAAACGATGCACTGTCTCAGGCGGCAAGCCTCCTGACAGAGTATCTCCAGCTGTTCGTCAACCTTTCGGAGGAAAAGATCATGGAGCCTGTGCTTCAGGATACCACCGACGGCGGACAGGAGAAGAAGCTCGAAACCACCATCGAGGAGCTGGATTTGTCGGTTCGTTCCTTCAACTGCCTGAAGCGTGCCGGCATCAATACCGTTGCTGATCTGATCAGCCGGTCTGAGGACGAGATGATGAAGGTCAGAAATCTCGGCAGAAAATCGTTTGATGAGGTCAAGGAGAAGCTCCAGTCTCTGGGCTTCGATCTCAGCTCGGACGACAACGACTAATTCCCGAACCCGGCATCCTCTCCGGTGCCGGATGGATTGATAAAGGAGTGAAACACAATGGCAGGTTCCAGAAAGCTCGGCAGAACCACGGATCACAGAAAGGCGATGCTGCGCGGCATGGTGACCTATCTGCTTGAGAACGGTCAGATCGAAACGACCGTCACCAGAGCGAAGGAAGTTCGCTCGATGGCAGAGAAGATGATCACCATTGCGAAGGGGATTTCCGGTGATAACACCGCTGCGGATCTCCACCGCAAGCGTCAGGTTTTCGCATACGTCACCAAAGAGTCCGTCGCGAAAAAGCTGTTCGATGAGATCGCACCCCGTTATACAGAGCGCAGCGGCGGCTACACGAAGATCGTGAAGATCGGTCCGCGCCGCGGCGACGCGGCTGAAATGGCTATCATTCAGCTCGTGTAATAAACCAATGAAAAAGCTCCCCTGCACGGACTGTGCGGGGGAGCTTCCGGCTATGATGGGATGAGTCGGCAGCAGTCAGCGGGACAGTTCAGAGAGCCGTGAAAAAAGGCTGTGTGCCTTGCCCGGAGATCAGCAGTTCGGCATCGGCTCCGGCATTGTGCAGGATCCGCTCAAAGAGATGAACAACCGGCACCTCAGTCTCGAAATGTCCGCAGTCGAAAAGTGTGAAGCCGCGGTTTTGCGCCTCTGCCCAGACACTGTGCTTGCAGTCTCCGGTGATGAGCGCATCTGCGCCTGCTGCGATCGCCTCTGGGATGAGGTCGCCGCCGCTGCCGGTACACCATGCGATCTTGCGTATCTCAGCGGCATGTTCGCCGGGATAATACCGCAGAGAACGGCAGCCAAAGGCGCTTTGCAGGCGATCTGCCAGCGCCGCTGCATCCGTCGGGGTACACAGCTCTGCGGTGCGGCCGAGTGTGCGGCCGCCGGAAAGTACAGCCAGCGGTTTCCGTTCG